>NZ_LJHZ01000110.1:0-71566 GCF_001296055.1 Novosphingobium sp. AAP93 | reverse complement strand
GGCGGGAGGCATGCCGACCCGCCAACGACCGATCTACGCGCTGGGCTTGCGCCTCATGGCGATGCTGGCGCTGTCGGTCATGCTGCTGCTGGTGAAGCTCACCGGCGAGCACGGCATTGGCCTCCCCGAAACGCTGTTCTGGCGGCAGTTTCTGCCCGGTATCGCACTGCTGGGCTGGCTGGCCGCGCGCGGCGAGATCGGGCGCCTCTACACCAAGCGCCCCCTCATCCACGCCCGCCGCGCGCTCATCGGCGGGCTGGGCATGTTCCTGACGCTCGGCGTGGTGCAGATCCTGCCGCTAGCCGAAGCCACCGTCCTCGGCTTCACCGCACCGATCTTCGCCGTGCTGCTCGCGGTCGTGCTGCTCGGAGAGAAGGTCGGCTTGTGGCGCTGGACGGCGGTCGCGCTCGGTCTCATCGGCATCGTCATCATCGCGGGGCCGGACCGCGCGCATCTTCCGTTTAGCGGCCTTGCTACCGGCATCGGCGCCGCGTTCATGGTCGCGCTCATCTCGATCCAGCTGCGCGATCTTGGCCGCACCGAGGAGCCGGTGAGCATCGTGTTCTGGTTCTCCGCCTTCTGCGCCCCGCCGATGGCGCTGTTCATGCTGTGGACGGGCCTGCCGCACCACGATGCCGCTGGCTGGGCCATGCTGGGCGGCATTGGTGCGACGGGCCTTGCGGCGCAGCTCCTTATGACCGCCGCACTGCGCTACGGCAGCGTCTCCAGCGTGATCGTGATGGACTATTCGCAGTTCGGTTGGGCGACCCTCTGGGGCTGGCTCGTCTTCGCGCACGTGCCCCCGGCGCAGACATGGATCGGCGCCCCCGCCATCATCGCGGCGGGCCTGATTATCGCCTGGCGCGAACAGGTGCGCGGCAGCGCTGCTGGATCAAGGCCACCTGCAGCCTAGTTGACCTGCCGGTCCATGCCTTCCCAATAGGGCTCGCGCAGGTTCCGCCGCAGGATCTTGCCCGAAGGGTTGCGCGGCAGTGCCGGGATCACGTCGACCGACTTGGGCACCTTGAACCCGGCGATCCGCTCGCGCGCCCACGCGATCACGCTGGCCTCATCGACTTCGCAGCCCTCGCGCGGGACGACGCAGGCCTTCACCGCCTCACCCCAGCGCGCGTCCGGCACGCCGATCACCGCGACTTCGGCAACCTGCGGATGTCCGTAGATCGCGCTTTCGACTTCCGCCGGGTAGACGTTCTCGCCGCCCGAGATGATCATGTCCTTGATCCGGTCCTGGATGAAGACATAGCCGTCCTCGTCCATATAGGCGGCGTCGCCGGTGCAGACCCAGCCATCGCTGGTGAGCGTCTTGGCCGTCGCTTCGGGCAGCTGCCAGTAATGCAGCATGTTCGCCGCCGAGCGTGTCTGAATCTCGCCGACGGTGTGGCGGCGCACTTCGTTGCCTTCGCTGTCGACGATGCGGATCTCGACCCCCGGGGAAGCCTTCCCCGCCGAACGCATGCGCGCATTCCCTTCAAGGTCGTGGTCCGAAGGCGGCAGCACTGCGATGGTTCCGGTCGTCTCGGTCATCCCGTAGCATTGCATGAACGACGCGTTGGGGATCGTCGTCACCGCCTGCCGCAACAGTTCGAGCGGGATCGGCGCGGCGCCGTACATCACGTACTTGAGGCGGGTGAAATCGGTCTCGGTCGCCTTGGGATGCTGGATCAGCATCTGGAGGGCGGCAGGGACGATGAAGAAGCGGGTGATCCCCTGCCCGATCGCCGTCAGCGCGCCGTCCGCGGTGAACTCAGCCTGCACGATCGCCCGTACGCCCGCGCAAAAGGCCATCGTGCCGAGGCCGGTACCGCCGATATGTGCGCAAGGCATGCAGACGAGGATCGCCTCGTCATCGTCCCATTCCGCCCAGGGCAGCCCGGCATCGAGCGCCGGCGCGCGCAGCCCCATGAAATTGCGCTGGCAGAGCACCGCGCCCTTGGGCCTGCCGGTCGTGCCGGACGTATAGAGCTGCAGGAACGCCGCTTCCGGTTCTGCCGCCGTGACAGGATCAGCCGGACAGGTCGGAATGGCCGCCCGCGCCTCAGCTTCCTCGATCACCTGCGGACGCTGCGGCGCCTCGGCGGCAAGCTGGTGCGAGACGGCCTCGAACCCCTCGCCCGCGAACACCAGCTTCGCCCGCGTATCTTCAAGGATATAGGCCATTTCCGCCGGAGCCAGACGCCACCCGATCGGCACCATGACAACGCCGATCCGCCCGCACGAGAGCAGCATCTGGAAATAGAGGTCGCTGTTCTTGCCGATCCACGCGACCCGGTCGCCCTTCACAACCCCATGCGCGGCCAGAAAGGCGGCAAAACGGCGCGAAAACACCTCGATATCGGCATAAGTCGTGACGCGGCCATCCTGCTCCTGCGCGACAGCATCGGGCTTCACTTCCGCCCAGTGCCGGAAAAACGCATCGAATGTCTCGAAACCCGCCGTCTCGCGCATCAACCTGTCCTCACCCTTGTGCCGCGTCGGAACCTTGAGGGCCTGCGCACGTTATCCCGCATCATGCAGGAGACGTACGGACCCGGTCGGGACGCGCGGCTTAATCAGGTGATTAAAGGGACAACGACCATGGTACGCAAGGTGATTTTTTCCGTAGCGCTGGCTGGCCTGCTGCTTGGCACGGCCGCCTGCAACACGGTCAAGGGCGCGGGCCGGGACATTGAATCGGTCGGCAAGGCCGGTTCCGATGCAATCCACGACTAGACGTTGCTGAGCCCCTCGGGCCGTTCGCCGAACAGCTTTGCATAGCAGTCCATCGCGTACTTGTCGGTCATCCCGGCAAGGAAGTCCGCGATGTGGCGGCTGCGCGCGGGTTCCTCGGCAGGAAGGCCTTCCCGCCAGCTTTCGGGCAGATTTTCCGGCGCGGCGCGATAGGTTTCAAACAGCCGCGCGATCACCGCTCTTGCCCGGTTCGCGGTCTCTACCTGCTCGGGATGCAGGTAGAGCGTCCGATACATGAAGCTTTTGAGTTCGCGCTCTTCCGCTGCCATCGCTGCCGAGAAACCACAGAGCGGGCGGCCAGCGCCCCGCACCGCGTCAGCGCTCTGTGCACCGCTCTCGTTCAGCCGACGCTGCGTCTCACCGATGACGTCATTGACCATGCGCCCGATCTGCCCGCGCACCAGCTCGCGCAGCAGCCGATCACGCGGGGCGCCGGCGAAGCGGGCTTCGATGTCGCGCCACTGCGCTTCCAGTGACGGCAGCGACAGGAGCGTGTCGAGCGTCAGGAACCCGGCGCGCAGCCCATCGTCGATGTCGTGGTTGTCATAGGCGATATCGTCCGAGATTGCCGCGACTTGCGCTTCCAGCGAGGCGTGCTGCGCCAGTTCCAGCGGGAAGGCAGCGTTGAGCTCCGCCAAGGCCCAGGTCGGTTGGTAGACCGGGCCGTTATGCTTCGCGAGGCCTTCCAGAAGTTCCCACGTCAGGTTCAGGCCATCATGGCGCGGATAGGGGCTTTCGAGCCGCATCAGCACGCGCAAGGTGTTGGCGTTGTGATCGAAGCCGCCGCAGTCTGCCATGGCCTCTTCAAGCGCATCCTCCCCCGCATGGCCGAACGGCGGGTGGCCGATATCGTGCGCGAGGCAGAGCGCTTCGGTAAGGTCCTCGTCGAGCCCCAACGCGCGCGCGATCACGCGGCCGATCTGGGCAACCTCGAGGCTGTGGGTCAGCCGCACACGGTAGTGATCGCCGTCGGGCGCGATGAACACCTGCGTCTTGTGGCGCAGGCGGCGGAACGCGATGGAATGGATGATCCGGTCGCGGTCGCGCTGGAACATGCTGCGCGGGCCCCGCATCGTCTCTCCTGCGACGGCGAATTCACGCCCGCGCGAGCGTTCGGGATCGCAGGCCCAAGGTGCGCGGGTCATGGCAAACGGGCCTGCATGCGGGAATGGAACCTCAAGCCGGAACAGGATGAGCGCGCCCTAGCCGGGCTTGCGCTCCGGCGCCAGACCGCTGGCACAGAGGAGCGCCGAACCGACCGTGACTTCGATCAGTTCGCGATCTCCAACGCGGCGGACAGTCATCACGTAATCAGCTATCGAACGCTTGGGAGACTGGAGCGCCTGCAGCTTGCGCAACTGCCCCAGCGTGAGCCGGTCGGTCATCCGCTCGGCCATGCAGGCAGCGTTGGGTTCGGAAAGCCCGGCATCAAGCAGCGCCGAACGCACTCGCCCCTCGGCCAGCTTTGCCGGCGTGCAGGCGGTGACGAAGATGGCAAGGGCAGCAAGTGCAGCCGCACTGGCGCGGACAGTCATTCCAGATCGCTCCCGGTGAGGCGGACCGTGGCCCGGCCCGTCCGATGCGCCCACTCATGCCACAGAAATGCCGCGACAAACACCGAAACGAGCAAAGTCATCGAGACCCGCCCGGTATCCGCATCAGCCCAGCTTGCCGCGACAATCGAGACACTGAGCAGCAGCGCAATCACCGGGACCAGCGGGTGCAGGCGGATGTGGAAATGCCCGGTCAGGCTGCCCGCCTTGCGCCCCGCCAGCACGGCAAGGCCCAGCAGCAGGCATTCGGAAAAGTTGCCGCTGGTAAGCAGCACAAGCCGCCGTTCTCCAAGGAACGTGCAGAGCCCGCCGATCACCAGCAGCAGCAGGAGTGCCCCAGTCGGCGCGCGGGTGCGGGGATGCACGATGCGCAGCACGCGGTTGATCGGCGCCACGAACACCCCGTCGCGGCCCATCGCGTGGAGCTGCCGCGAAAGCGCCATCAGGATGGCGATGACGCTGTTGAAGATCGCCGCGATGATGCCCAGTGACACGAGCGAACTGACCAGCGGATTGGTAGCCCGGTCAAGGAAATGGGCCATCGGCGCCTCGGCGGACAGCGTCGCGGGCACATCGTCCATTGCGAGGATCATCAGGACGGTCGGCAAGGCAATGAACAGCGCCGCGACAAGGCCGGTCCACGCGACGACCGGACCCATGCGGCGCTTTGCATCGCGCATGTCTTCGGCGAAGAACGTCGCCCAGTCGGCTCCTGCGGACATGAACGCGCCAGCGACCACGGCCAGCGCCACGCTGGCAGGCGGTGTCGCGGCGAGACTGTCCCGCCCCGCCGTCATCACCGGGCTGAGCACGAGGCCGAGGTTCGCGGCCTTGAAATGCATGATCGCCGCGCCGGTGAGCACGGCCAGCGCAAGCAGTTCAACCACCAGAAACGCCGCGATCACCTGCGCTCCCCGGCGGATCTGCGACGAGGCGATCAGTGCCGCCAAGGCCAGCGTGCCAAGCGCCGCCGCGTCTGGCGGCAACCATGGCAGAAACAAGCGGATGTAAGGCACTGCTCCCACCGCACCGAATGCGATGAGCGGGAAGATGATCACCGTGCGCAGGATGACGAAAGGAAAGGTCCAGCGCGGCCCGAGGATCGCATTGAGCGCGGGATAGACGCCGCCCGCGCCAGGATAATTCGCCGAAAGCTCGGCGAACAGCAGAGCCATCGTGGCTGCGAGTATCCCTCCGCCGATAAAGCCGATCGCCGCACCGGTACCGGCCAGGTGCATGATGGCATTGCCGCCGATAAAGACCGAAAGGACGGGAGACAGCGCCGAGATCGTCAGCAGGAAAACTTCGCCGGGTGACAGCACCCGGACGAAGCTTCCCTTGTGTGCTGACGAAAGTTCCTCGCTCAGTGGGCAAGCGCCTTGTTGATATCCTCGACCATCTTCTTGGCGTCGGCGAGGAGCATCATGGTCTGGTCCATGTAGAACACGTCATTGTCGACGCCGGCGTAGCCGACACCGCCCATCGAGCGCTTGATGAACATGACCGTCTTGGCCTTGTCGACGTCGAACACGGGCATGCCGTAGATCGGCGAGGACTTGTCGGTCTTCGCCGCCGGATTGACCACGTCGTTGGCGCCGATGATGAAGGCGACGTCGGCCTGCGCGAACTCGCCGTTGATGTCCTCGAGCTCGAAGACTTCATCGTAGGGCACGTTCGCTTCGGCGAGCAGCACGTTCATGTGACCGGGCATGCGGCCCGCGACCGGGTGGATGGCGTACTTGACGTTGACGCCTTCCTTCTTGAGCAGGTCGCCCATCTCGCGCAACACGTGCTGGGCCTGCGCCACCGCCATGCCGTAGCCCGGGATGATGATGACGTTTTCGGCTTCCTTCATCAGGAACGCCGCGTCCTCCGCCGAGCCTCGCTTCCACGGGCGCTGCACCTTGGCGCCGCCGCCCGCTGCCGCTTCCGGCGCCGCGCCGAAGCCGCCCGCGATCACCGAGATGAAGCTGCGGTTCATCGCCTTGCACATGATGTATGAAAGGATCGCGCCCGACGAGCCCACCAGCGCACCGGTGATGATCATCGCGGTGTTATGGAGCGTGAAGCCCATCGCCGCCGCGGCCCAGCCCGAATACGAGTTGAGCATCGAGACGACCACCGGCATGTCCGCACCGCCGATCGGGATGATCAGCAGGAAGCCGATGGCAAAGCTGAGCGCCGTGATGACCGCGATCACCCAAGCCGACTGATCCTGCGTGAAGTAGCCGACAAGGCCGAGGATCGCGACAAGCGTGCCGAGGTTGATCGCGTGGCGCGCGGGCAGCATGATCGGCGCACCGCTCATGTTGCCGTTGAGCTTGAGGAACGCGATGACCGAGCCCGAGAAGGTAATCGCACCGATGGCAATGCCGAGACCCATCTCGATCCGGCTCTGCACTTCAATGATCCCGTCCGGGCCGGCAATGCCGAACGCGATCGGGTTGAGATAGGCAGCAAGACCGACGAGTACGGCGGCCATGCCGACGAGGCTGTGGAACGCCGCTACGAGTTGCGGCATGGCGGTCATCGCGATCCTGCGAGCCGTAATCCAGCCTATACCACCGCCGAGAGCGATTGCGGCAAAGATCAGCGCCAGCGCCTCGCCATCAATCGCAATCGGGGCCGACACGTTGGCTGGCATCCGCGCAGGATCAAGATGAGGATAGTGGGTGACCAGCGTGGTGACCATCGCAATGGTCATGCCGATCATGCCGTAGCGGTTACCCGCTCGCGACGTGGCAGGACTCGAAAGCCCGCGCAGCGCCATGATGAACAATACGCCCGCAACAAGATAGGCGAGCATGGCCCAAGGAGGTGTGGTGACGTGTTCCATCACTTCTTCTCCTTCTTCTTGTACATCGCCAGCATGCGTTCGGTGACGGCGAAACCGCCGAAGATGTTGACCGAGGCCAGCACCACGGCGCCGAGGCCGAGCCACTTGGATGTGGCCGAGCCGCCGGCGGCACCGGCAACAAGCGCGCCGACGACGATGACCGAGGAAATGGCGTTGGTGACGGCCATCAGCGGCGTGTGCAGCGCGGGGGTGACCGACCAGACGACGTAATAGCCCACGAAACAGGCCATCACGAACACGCTCAGGATTGAAATGAAGTCCATGGTGAAGGCCCCCTCAGCCCAGCAGTCGTTCGTTGACGACCTTGCCGCCCTGCGTCAGGCGGATGGCGTTGCCGATTTCCTCGTCGAGCACGGGCTTGCCCTGCTCCTTGTCCCAGAACGCGGACAGGAAATTGAACAGATTGCGGCTGAACAGCGCCGAAGCATCAGCGGCCAGGTGCGTCGCGGTGTTGGAATAGCCGACGATCTTGACGCCGTGCTTTTCCACCACCTGATCGGCGACCGACCCCTCGACATTGCCGCCCGACGCGACGGCGAGGTCGAAGATGACCGAACCGGGCTTCATCGTCGCGATCTGCGCATCGGTGATCAGGCGCGGCGCCGGCCGGCCCGGGATCAACGCAGTGGTGATCACGATGTCCTGCTTGGCGATGTGGCTGGAAACCAGCTCGGCCTGCGCAGCCTGGTATTCCGGGCTCATCTCGGTGGCATAGCCGCCCGCGCCCTCGCCCTCGATCCCCGCAACGTTCTCGACGAAGATCGGCTTGGCACCGAGCGACTGGATCTGCTCCTTGGTCGCCGAGCGCACGTCCGTCGCCGAGACCTGCCCGCCGAGACGGCGCGCGGTGGCGATCGCCTGGAGGCCGGCAACGCCAACGCCCATCACGAAGACCTTGGCGGCGCTGACAGTGCCGGCCGCGGTCATCATCATCGGGAACGCGCGACCATAGAGGTCAGCCGCAACGATGACGGCCTTGTAGCCGGCAAGGTTCGACTGCGAGGAGAGGATGTCCATCGACTGCGCGCGCGTGATGCGCGGCATGAACTCCATGGCCAGCGCTTCGTAGCCCGCCGCCGCATAGGCATCGACGCGCTCGCGCTTGCCGAAGGGATCGAGCCCCGCGACGATCCACGCGCCGGGATTGGCCCCGGCGAGCAGATCGACTTCCGGCCCCTGCACGCCCAGCACGATATCCGCGCCGGCTGCCGCTCCGTTCGCCACGATCTCCGCGCCCGCCGCCGCATAGGCCTCGTCGCTGATCGAGGCGGTCATGCCCGCTCCCGCTTCCACGCGCACGGCGGCACCGAGACCGATGAATTTTTTCACCGTCTCGGGCGTCGCCGACACCCGGTGCTCGCCGCTGGCCCGCTCGCGCAGGACAGCGATCGTTGTTGCCGCCCCCATTCGAGGGCTCAGGCGATCAGGTACATGACGAAGAGCACGATCAGCGCGATCACCGGAGTGGCGATCTTGATCATGCCAACGAAGCCTTCGTAGGTGGCCGTCGCTGCCTTCATGTTGTTCCCGGCATTGTTGGTAGCGCCCATGACAAACCCTTCCTGATTGCATTTTAAACGTGCGGTTGGCCGCATGCTCTAGCGACCGCGCCACCCCGGCTCAAGCGTTACCGGCGGTTTTGCGCTTAATCTGACCTTTACCCAAATGGGCTAGACCCCGGCACTATGCAAAAGGACCGGGAAACCCATGGCTGAGCCCACAGATCGGCTTTTGATGCTGATTGATGACGAACCGGCGCAGTGCCGCCTCATTTCGGCGCTCGCGGCGCGTGAAGGCTGGCGCACGATCATCGCCCGCGATTCCGAGACGGCGATTGCCACGCTCGGCACGCGGCAGGGCATGCAGCTCGATGCAATCATCCTGGATCAATGGGTTCCCGGCGACGAAGCCTGCGCGCTGATCGCCGAACTCAAGGCCCGCCGCCCTGCGCTTCCCATCCTCATGATCACGACGAGCGCCTCGCCGCTGCTCGCGGTCGAGGCGATGCGCGCGGGCGCTTCGGACTACCTGATCAAGCCTGTCGCGCCCGATCGCCTGCTCCAGGCGCTGCGCACCGCGACCCGGCGCGAGGAATCGCCCGAAGAGCTGCAACCGCTCACCGAGAAATTCTCCGGCACGCTCGATTTCGATTCGATGATCGGCGCCGCCCCCGGCTTCCGCGCTGCGCTCGCCGTCGCCGCCAAGGCCGCGCGCACGCAGAACACCGTGCTGATCGAAGGCGAATCCGGCACCGGCAAGGAAATGCTGGTGCGAGCGATGCATGCCGCCAGCCCGCGCGCCAAGGCACCGCTGCGGATCGTCAACGCCGGCGGCATTCCGGCCAACCAGATCGAATCGGTGCTTTTCGGCCACGAGAAGGGCGCCTTCCCCGGCGCCTTCGAACGCCATGTCGGCGCGCTCCAGCACGCCGATGGCGGCACCTTGGTGATCGACGAGATCGACCGGCTCTGCCTTTCCGCGCAGGCCCGCCTCGCGCATTTCCTCCAGCGCGGCGATATCCAGCCCATCGGCGCGCGCCACAGCTTTCGCCTCGATGTGCGCGTGATCGTGTGCAGCAATGCCGACCTAAGCGATCTGGTCGAGGCGCAACTGTTCGACAAGGGCCTGCTGGATGCACTGAGCGGCGTCCACGTTCACCTGCCCGCGCTGCGCGAACGCGCAGGCGACATTCCGGCGCTCGCGCGCCACTTCCTCACCCGCATCGGCGAACAGCCGGGCCTGCGTCCGCTAGGCATCACCGACGGCGCGCTGGCGCTGCTGGCGGCCTACGACTGGCCGGGAAACGTCCGCCAGTTGCAGGCCACGCTGTTCCGCGCGGCGGTGTTCTGCGACGGCGAGGCGCTGACCGCGCAGGACTTCCCCAATCTTTCGAACATGCTCGGCGAAGCCCCGCGCACCGCGCCCAGCGGCACCGAAGGCGCGGGCGTGATGCTCTATTCGCCCGACGGCAACCTGCGCCCGCTCGAAGAGATCGAGGCCGACGTCATCCGCCTCGCCATCGGCCACTACCGCGGCCGCATGACCGAAGTCGCCCGCCGCCTCGGCATCGGGCGCTCGACGCTCTACCGCAAGCTCTCGGAACTCGGCATCGACAACGTCGCCTGAGCCCTCTCGATAATGGCAGCGTTGCTCCCTCGCGCGGTGCTGTTAAGTCTCTCGCCGGACGGCTCGTGCGCCGCCGGGAGGAGAGACCAGAATGGCCGGTCAGAAGCTGCTGGAAGGTATCCGTGTCGTTGATCTGACCAGCGTGGTGTTCGGACCTTACGCCACCGAGACACTGGCCGATCTTGGTGCGGACGTGATCAAGGTCGAGGTGCCTGCTGGCGACATGTTCCGCCACGCCGGAAAGGTTGCGGCGACACCCGGGATGGGCCCCTGCACGCTCAATCTCAACAAGGGCAAGCGCAGCCTCGCGCTCGATCTCAAGAGCGAGGAGGGCAAGGCCACACTCGCGAGACAGCTCGCCGCAGCCGATGTGTTCATCCACAACGTGCGCGGCAAGGCGATCGAGCGGCTGGGTTTCGGTTATGACGCCGTCAAGGCCATCAAGCCCGACATCATCTATGTCCACTGCACCGGCTTCGGCTCGGGCGGACCGTATGGCGACCTGCAGGCCTATGACGACGTGATCCAGGCCGCCACGGGCACAACCAATCTGCTGTCGCGGGTCGATGGCAATCCCGTGCCGCGCTTCCTGCCCTCGCTGATCGCCGACAAGGTCTCCGGGCTGCACGGCACCTGGGCGGTCATGGCCGCGATCATCCACAAGTTGCGCTTCGGCGAAGGGCAGTTCGTCGAAGTCCCGATGTTCGAGAGCTTCACCCATTTCATGATGCAGGAGCATCTCTACGGGCTGGCGCTGGTGCCGCCCAAGGAACCGGCGGGCTATCCGCGCCAGCTCGATCCGCTGCGCCAGCCCTTCCCGGCCAAGGACGGTTACGTGGTGATCGTGCCCTATACGCTGGATGCCATGGATGTCGTGATCGAGCTGCTCGAGGCGCCCGAACTTGCCGAGGATCCGCGCTTCATCGACTACCCCTCGCGCATGCGCAACTTCAGCGCGTTCTATGAGGAGATGGCCAAGCGCACGCCCAAGCTGACCATGGCGGAATGGGCGGCGAAGATGGCCGAACACCAGATCCCCTGCATGCCGGTGCGCGATCTCGACGACATCACCGAGGACCCGCACCTCAAGGCGGTCGACTTCTTCCAGCAGCGCACGCACCCGACCGAAGGCGCGTATCTCAAGATGCGCTGCCCGGTGAGCTTTTCCGTCGGAGGCTTTGAAGTCCGGCCGACGCCGCATATCGGCGAGCACAACGAGGAGCTTGGCGCGCCCGCGCTTCCGGTCAAGTCTCGAGCTGGCTGAAATCCGTCAGGGCCGCGTCGCGCAGGCCGCGCCAGACGCGCAGGGCCTGCACGGTATCGGCGACATCGTGCACACGCACCATCTGCGCGCCGGCTTCGAAGCCCTTGGCCGCCAGCAACAGCGATCCGCCGAGCCGCTGATGGGCAGGCGCCTCCCCGGACAGTGCACCGATCATGCGCTTGCGGCTCGCGCCGAGCAGTAGCGGCTGACCCAGCGCATGGAACAGCGGCAGAGCGTTGATCAGCGCGAGGTTTTCCGCGAGCGACTTGCCAAAGCCGATGCCCGGATCGAGCAGGATCTTCTCGCGCGCGATCCCCGCCGCCACCGCCGCATCGCGCCTTTCGCGCAGGGCATCGAACACATCAAGTACGACATCGGCATAGTGGCCGTCGGCATGCAGGTCCTTCTCCCCGCCGGGGGCATGCATCAGCACGACCGGCGCACCGCTTGCCGCGACGACTTCCACCGAGCGTGGATCGTGGCGCAGCGCGGAAACATCGTTGACGATATGCGCACCTGCCGCGAGCGCTTCGGCGATGACAGTCGAGCGGCGGCTGTCGATGGATATCGCGGCGCCGCTGGTGGCAAGCTTCGCAATCACCGGGACGACGCGCTTGACTTCGTCGCCTTCCCAGACGGCAGGGGCGCCGGGACGGGTGGATTCCCCACCGACATCGATGATCGCCGCGCCGGCTTCGAGCATCGCGTAGGCATGGTCCAGTGCCGCTTCCGGCTTGTCGAGAAACTGGCCGCCGTCGGAAAAGCTGTCGGGCGTGACGTTGAGGATGCCCATGACTTGCGGTTGATCGAGCCGCAGTGTGCGCGCGCCGCACATCAGCGGACCGTGCACGGCCTTGAGATTGGCCCATTGCGCCTGCGCTTCGGCGGCCAGCGCATCGGAAAGCGCGCCCAGCACGTCGTTTGCCTCGTCCGGACCGAACCGGCGGCGCGAGACCACTTTCGCGCCATCCCGAATGATCAGCGCAAACCGCGCCGCATAGACCAGCCCGCCCGCCAGACGGATCGCCCTGCCCTCTTCGCTCTGCGGGCTCTCGGCAAGACCGATCGGGCGGATGTAGAGCTTCTGCGCCATGGCCGCGTTCTAGCGCACCCGGCGCCGCGCAGCGAGACGCACGGCTTGCAGGATCATCGCCTTGGTCCAGCGCGCATGGCAGCGCAGCACCAGCGGATCGGGCATCAGGCCCAGCAGCGGCAGCACGTCAGTCCTCGACCGCGAGGAGATAGAGCTGGCGCAGCGCATCGAGCGGCTTGACCTCGCCCTCGTGCTCGATGTGCCAGAACGTCCAGCCATTGCATGAAGGCGCGCCCTGCACCGCCGAACCGACGCTGTGGATCGAGCCGGTGGCGGCATCCGCCATGATCGAGCCATCGGCGCGCACGCTCGCCAACCAGCGGCGCTTGCGGTCGAACAGCTGCGCGCCCGGCGCAATCATGCCGCTTTCGATCAGTTGCCCGAACGCGACGCGCGGGGCGCTGCGCTTGCTCATCATCGTGGTGAGCGCGCTTTCATCAAGCGGCAGCGCGGCGGCAATGCGTTCCTCGGCCACCGCGATGTAGCTTTCCTCGCGCTCGCAGCCGATGAATTCGCGGCCGAGGCGGCGCGCAACCGCACCAGTCGTGCCGGTGCCGAAGAAGGGATCGAGCACGACATCGCCCGGATTGGTCGTCGCCAGCATGACGCGGTAAAGCAGTGCCTCGGGCTTCTGCGTCGGATGCGCCTTCACGCCATCCTTGCGGATGCGTTCGGGCCCGCCGCAGATCGGCAGCACCCAGTCCGACCGCATCTGCAGCTCGTCGTTGAGCGTCTTCATCGCGCGGTAGTTGAAGGTGTATTTTGCCTTCTCGCTGCGCGAGGCCCAGATCAGTGTTTCGTGCGCGTTGGTGAAGCGGGTGCCCTTGAAGTTGGGCATCGGATTGGCCTTGCGCCAGACGATGTCGTTGAGGATCCAGAAGCCGAGATCCTGCAGCAACGCGCCGACGCGGAAGATGTTGTGATAGGAGCCGATCACCCAGATCGCGCCATCGGGCTTGAGCAGGCGGCGCGCCTCGGTAAGCCATTCGCGCGTGAAGCTGTCGTAGCGCTCGAAGCTGTCGAACTTGTCCCAGTCGTCGGTCACGGCGTCGACATGGCTGCCATCGGGCCGCGCGAGGTCGCCGCCGAGCTGCAGGTTGTAGGGCGGGTCGGCGAAAATCAGGTCGATCGAGGCGGAGGGCAGCTCCCGCATCCGCTCGATGCAATCGCCGCGCAGGATCTGCCCGAGCGGGAGCGCAAGTTTGCTCACCGCCGGCGCAACTGCGCCGCGCAGCGCGCGCGCTGCCGTCTTTGCCTGACGTTCCTTTGCCAGAGCCACCATGTCCGCCTTGTCCCCTGCTGATGCAGCCCGACAGGTGAATCATCCGGGACTCGCCGTCAAGCCGCGACTCGCCGGATTCCGCCGAGTCGCAGCGCCTGAAGGGGTGAGAACGGAACGAGTCCGCGTCTACATCTGGAGTCTGCGCGGGCCATCGGACTCCATATCTTGTAGGTGTGACCGGGCGGATTCACTCGCGAAAAAAGTTTCGTGCGGCCTAGTCGATGACCGCCGCCACCGGCGCAAAGCTGCGGCGGTGGTGCGGGCTGGCGCCGTGCTGTCGCAGCGCTGCCAGATGCTCGGCGGTGCCGTAGCCCGCATTGCGGTCCCAGCCATAGTGCGGGAACTCCGCCGCCGCCGCCCGCATCAGCCGGTCGCGGTGCTCCTTGGCGAGGATCGAAGCGGCCGAGATGCAAGGCTCGGTCGCATCGCCTTTCACGATGGCGCGGGCCTGCCAGCGCCACTCCGCGCAGTGCTTGGCCGGGGTGATATTGCCATCGATCAGCGCCATGTGGATCGCGCTTCCAACCAATTGCCGCTCCAGCGCAGCCACGGCGCGGGTCATGGCGAGCATGGTGGCGGCGAAGATGTTGAGCCGGTCGATCTCCTCGACTTCGGCGATGCCGAGCGCCCAGTGGCAGCTGGCACAGATCAGCGGCTCCAGCTTGGCGCGCCGCGAACCGCTCAGCACCTTGGAATCCGCAAGACCCTCCGGCGGCTGCGCGCCCAGCACGACGGCCGCCGCAACCACCGGCCCCGCCAGCGGCCCCCGCCCCGCTTCATCGACGCCGACGACCAGGCCCCCGTTTCGGGCGCTGACAGCCGCGCCATTCGCTGCCATGGTGGCGGCCATGAACAGATCAGTCTCACCGCGTTTCGCCATGGCCGACCTCATCTCCGAAATGCCCGGCAATCACAAGCTGTGCGGGAGCATGTCCTGTGGCGTTTGATCCGACCCGCGTCGATTGCTGGATCTTCGACCTTGATTACACGCTCTACCCGCCGGCCTGCGGGCTGTTCGGCCAGATCGACCAACGCATGGGGCAGTTCATTGCCGATCTGCTCGGCTGTGATGCAACCGAGGCCAAGCGCATCCAGAAGATGTATTTCCACGATCACGGCACCACGCTCGCGGGCCTGATGCACTACCACCCCATCGATCCACGCGCGTTTCTCGACTTCGTCCACGATGTCGACATGAGCGTGCTGGCCGAAGCGCCTCGCCTCGCGGAGCGGATCAAGGCACTTCCCGGGCGGCGGCTGATCTTCACCAATGGCGACCAGCCCTATGCTGAGCGGGTGCTGGCGGCGCTCGGGCTCGAGGATTGCTTCGAGGGCATGTGGGACGTCATCGCGATGGACTACAAGCCCAAGCCGGAACCGTCCGCCTATCACAGCCTGATCGCGGCGTTCGGCTTCGAGCCGGAGCGCGCGGTGTTTGTCGAGGACTCGGCGCGCAACCTGCCGCCTGCCAAGGCACTCGGCATGCAGACGGTGTGGCTCGACTGTGCCAGCGAATGGGGCGACCGCGCGAAGGACGATGCCGCGATCGATCTCGTCATCGATGATCTGCCGCAGTGGCTGGAATTGGTTTGCGCGGAGCTTGCGGGCAGCCCTTCGCTCGGTTAGGCCCCGCGCTCTGATTTTCGGGGAGCATACGCCATGACCGCAGACCTGCAGGCCGCCATCGAAGCCGCGTGGGAAGACCGCGCCAACGTAACGCCCGCCAGCACGGCCGTGCGCGAAGTGGTCGAGGCCGCGCTTGAACTGCTCGACGGCGGCAAGGTCCGCGTGGCGGAGAAGGTGGACGGCGCATGGACCGTCAACCAGTGGCTCAAGAAGGCGGTGCTGCTCTCTTTCCGCCTGAATGACAACGCGGTGATCGAGCATGGCGCGGGCGGTGCTCCGGCCTATGACAAGGTGCCCTCGAAGTTCGCCGGCTGGGGCGAGAACCGCTTTCGCGAGGCAGGTTTCCGCGTGGTGCCCGGTGCAGTGGCGCGGCGCGGAGCGCATATCGCCAAGGGCGTCGTGCTGATGCCGAGCTTCGTCAACATCGGCGCCTATGTCGATGAAGGCACGATGGTCGACACCTGGGCGACGGTCGGTTCGTGCGCGCAGATCGGCAAGAACGTGCATATCTCGGGCGGCGCCGGCATCGGCGGCGTGCTTGAGCCCCTGCAGGCTGGCCCTGTGATCATCGAGGACGGCTGCTTCATCGGCGCGCGTTCGGAGGTGGCTGAAGGCGTGGTTGTCGGAGAAGGCGCAGTGCTTTCGATGGGCGTGTATCTCGGCGCATCGACCAAGATCGTCGACCGTGCGACGGGCGAAGTCCACATGGGCCGTGTCCCGCCCTATGCCGTGGTGGTTCCGGGCGCGATGCCGGGCAAGCCCCTGCCCGATGGTACGCCGGGTCCCTCGCTTTACTGCGCGGTGATCGTGAAGACGGTCGATGCGCAGACCCGGAGCAAGACCGGCATCAACGAACTGCTGCGCGACTGACTTATGGCGAGGGCCGTGACCCGCTGGGTACTGGCCCTGCTCTACGCGCTGGCGGGCGTGCTGCATCTGCTGCTGCCCCGCCCGTTCCTTGGCATCATGCCGACCTGGGTGCCGCAGCCTGAGCTCGTCATCGCGCTGACCGGCGTGGCCGAGCTGGCGGGTGCCGCGGGGCTGCTGCAGCCGTGGTCCCCAGCACTCCGCCGCGCGGCTGGTTGGGGGCTTGCTGCTTACGCCGTGTGTGTGTTCCCGGCGAACATCGTGCACCTCATCCGCGACATGGCGCGGCCGGATCATGGGCTGGGGCTCGGCTATCACGTCCCTCGCATGTTTCTGCAGCCGGTGCTGGTGTGGCTGGCGTTGTGGGTTGGACAGGTCCTGCCCTTTCGGGCAAACGGCACGGCATGAGCGATGAAGACTACGTGTTCGACGAGGACAGCGGCGAATGGATGCCCGCGTCTGACCTTGCAGCGAAGCGCGCGGCGGAGGGCACGGTCAAAGTGCGTGATGCGGTGGGGAACCTCCTTGCCGATGGCGATCAGGTCACGCTGATCAAGGACCTCGAGGTCAAGGGCGCGGGCCAGACGCTCAAGCGCGGGACGCTGATCAAGTCGATCCGCCTGACCGGCGACGCGCAGGAAATCGACTGCCGGTTCGACGGCATCAAGGGCCTCGTGCTGCGCGCCGAGTTCGTCAAGAAGCGTTGACTCTCAAGGAATTTTCGCACTTTCAGTCAGCGCGAAAGTATCATCGAGGCGGCGCCAGACAACGACGCGCCAACGCGATCCATCGGTGAGGCGGAGCACCATGCGGATGTTCATGCCAGCCACGACCTGCGTGTCTGCCGATACCACTTCGGCGACTGCACCGCCCCCGGTCGGGAGCTGGCTTGCGGCATAGCGCGCCGCCGCCTGAACGTCCTCTCCGGCAGGGTCGGCAACCCGCCATCCCCCGGCTAGGACCGGCGCAGGGACCGGCACGGGCGCAGGCGGATCAGCCTGCGGCGTGCAGGCCGCCACGGCGAAAAAGGCTGCCAGCAAAGCCCAGTTGCGTGTTTTGCAACTTGATCGGCGATCATTACAATTGCGGGTCATTGTGCGCTGCACCATATCGGCCTCAACAAGAAAACAGGGGTGCTCGAAGGCAATTTCTTCCGGTTCAAAAGGAGATTTTGCCATGTTTCTCAAGACTTTCCAGATCGCTGCCGCTGCTGCCCTGATCGCTGCCCCGGCCCTTGCCCACGCTGACGAATCCGCCGCCAAGTTCACCCACGAAGGTGTCACCTACACCTACACCACGCAAGTTGCTGGTGGCGAGCGCGTGATCAAGGGCACCGCCTTCAACGGCAAGGCCCCCTTCGAACTCCACGTCCGTGGCCGCTATGTGACCGGCACGTTCAACAACCAGGCAGTCGAGTTCACGCAGGCCGAAGCCCGCGCACTGGGCATCCAGGTCGCCTCGAACTGATCGAGACGCGGACGGCCCCGGATCGGGGCTGACCGGGCAAGCGGCCCTCACGCAGGACAGTCCGCGTGAGGGCCGTTTTGCATTGCGGCCCAACCGGCCGGTTGAGGGTGACACAGGGTTACACTGTGCAACCCTCAAAATTCACCTCATTATCCTTGTTTTACAGACAGTTGTGCATGACGGAGTGACGGTGACAGCCACCGCGGGCGCAGTCACTTTCCCGGAGGATCAACGAGCAGCTGGCGATCGATAACCTGCCGGACGCGGGTCTCGTCGTCGGGCTGGTCGCCCGGGTTCTCGAAGTGCCAGAAGGCCGAGCCCTCCTCGATGCGCGCGAGCAGCTTGTCCCAGCTTTCCGACCAGAATTCGCTGGCCGCCCCATAGCGCGAAAGCTGCTGCGCCCCGTTCACGTTCCGCGCGGAGAGCAGATAGACGGTGAGCCGCTCATCATACTTGCGCGAGACGTGGACCAGTTCTCCCTTGTGGAAATGCGGCACTTCAACGCCATGCAGCGCGCGTTCAAGCGCGGCCTGTGCAAGAGCATCATAGCCGTGCTGAAAGGCGGTTTCCCAAGCTACGTCGAACGGTTCCCCCTTCAATCTGGCGCGCAATCGGTAGGCCGATTGCCTGGTCATGCCGACCGACTTGGCGGCGGCGGCGACGCAGTGGGTGGCGGCAAGTTCCCGCAGGAAATCGGCCATCTTGACCTTGTTCCAGTTTTCGGGACGCGGATGGCGCGTGGAGCGCCGGGTTTCGGGCTTTTCCATAAGCGCGCGAATAACCCATTTGGTACATTGTAGGAAAGCCTTGCTTGGCGGCAGGCCTTCAGACGGCGCGCAGGTGCTGGCGGAACCAGTCAGCCAGTTCTTCTTCGGTCAGGTCGCCAGCGGCGAGGGCGAGGAAGGCGACGACAAGTTCCGCATCGGTTGCGGTCAATATAAAGCCGTTGAGAACAAGGAACGTTTCCGAGACGACCGCTGCCGTGCGCTTGTTGCCGTCGACGAATGGATGGTTGCGGGCAATCCCATAAGCGTAGGCGGCTGCTAGCGCGGCAGCGTCCGGATCGCCGTAGTCCGCAAGGTTGCGCGGGCGGGCGAATGCACTTTCGAGCAGGCCATCATCGCGCACGCCTTCGGCACCACCATGCTCGGTCAGTTGCTCGGCATGAGCAGCTCGCGCCACATCGGGCGCGACCCATATCCAGTTATGGGCCACGTGTTTACTTGGCGAGTTCGCGCAGGGCGCGCTTGCGCCGGGCCATCACTTCGCGGGCAGCGGCCATCTGCGCATCGAAATCGGGCTCTTCGGCGCGCAGTTCGATGCCGCCCGGCGTGGTTACGACCGTGAGCGTTTCTCCCACTTCGGCACCGAGGTGAGACAGGATCTCGCGGGGGAGGATGATCCCGGCGGAATTGCCTATCCTGGTAATCTTGAGCGTTGCGTTCATACGGCGGTTATAACAGCCTCACGCAGGCGGTGCAACCGCAGCAGCTTCGGCGGCTCTGGCGGAACCGCGATCAGTAAGGCGGCAGCGTTGCGCCGTGCTGTCCCATGCAAGATAGCCGAGCGACGCCAGGCGCGAGACGAGACCGAGATCGAGTGAATAGGGCAGGAGCGGATCGAACGTGCCATCGGGCGCGGTGCGCGCGGCGATGGTCCGAAGCCCGACGAGATCGCGATCGGTTTCGCTACGTGCGCGCTGAATCGGTGAAATCAACCGCTCCACATATTCCTGCGGGATGGCATTCACTCGGTTTGTTGAAGGCGACAGCGCGGCGTCGCTGTCGCTGTCGGCTTCCGGCGCATGTGATATGGCACCGCACCTGGTGCAATACCATTGGCGGCGGTAGAGGGCCATTGCAGCCTTGTGAGAGTCCGAGCCAGACATCAAGGCGAGGAAGAGTCCGCCAAAGCAGCCGATGATGGTGAAAAGAAAACATGCCATCACGTTGGAACTGGCGAGCCCGAGAAGGCTGCCGATTATCGCTCCTGCCACGAGCGAAAAAACGGGTTTCATGTCCTCTGGCGGTGCATTGTGGGCGGCTGCGCCTGTGGTGCGCGTACTGGTCGTATTCCCGGAGGACACGCGAAGGCCGCTGCGGCCATAGGAAGTGCCGCGACGCTGGCTGGTTTTGACCGCGGTGCCCTGCTCATAGACTGCACTGGATTTGCGGATCGCCCGCGAGCCGCATTGCTGACAATGAAGCATGATGACCGGGTCCACCTTCCTGACAGGGTTTTCTTGCCCGGTGGGAAGGAACGGTCAAGGCCCCGACCACGACGCGCGAATGGCCGGTTCGCCCCTTTCCCCGTCGCGGCGACGAACCTTACCCCTCTGCTTCGCGCTGGATGACAGCTTCGGCACCGAGGCGGGCGCTGATGCGGCCGAGGATCGTCAGGACAGTGACGGCAAGCACGGTGGCGACGATGGCGTAGCTGTAGAGCCCGGCGAGGCTGTCGCCAATGCCGAGCATGGCGAGCGTGGCCTTGATCGCCTCGTTCCAAGCCAGCGCGGCGACGAGGCCGAGCGAGGCGGAGGCGAGCGCGATCATCGTCTGGATCATGGCTTTGGCGTCGGTCATTGGTCTTGCGTTCCCTTGGTTGTTGATGGCCAAGGGTGACCCGGTGTGTGACCGATTGCAAGGGATGGGCGTTACCCCTCCACCACCCTTCGGGCGGTCCCCCTCCCCGAGCAAGCTCGGGGAGGAATAGGATTACTCCGCTGCCGGCAAATAAAGCTCGCTGCCGGCCTCGCGGTACTTTTCGCTCATCTCGGCCATGCCCGCTTCGGCTTCGGCTTCGTTCGCGACGAAGGTACCGATCTCCGCGTTCTGCTTGGCGGCGAAGTCGCGGACTTCCTGCGTGATCTTCATCGAGCAGAACTTGGGGCCGCACATCGAGCAGAAGTGGGCGGTCTTGGCGCCTTCGGCGGGGAGCGTCTGGTCGTGGTACTGCTCTGCCGTGTCCGGATCGAGCGACAGATTGAACTGGTCGCGCCAGCGGAATTCGAAGCGGGCGCGGCTGAGGGCATCGTCGCGCAGCTTGGCGGCGGGGTGGCCCTTGGCGAGGTCGGCTGCGTGGGCAGCGAGCTTGTAGGTGACGACGCCGACCTTGACGTCGTCGCGGTCGGGCAGGCCGAGGTGCTCCTTCGGCGTGACGTAGCAGAGCATCGCGGTGCCGAACCAGCCGATCATCGCGGCGCCGATGCCGCTGGTGATGTGGTCGTAGCCGGGGGCAATGTCGGTCACGAGCGGCCCGAGCGTGTAGAACGGGGCTTCGCCGCAGGCGGCGAGCTGCTTGTCCATGTTCTCCTTGATCTTGTGCATCGGCACGTGGCCGGGGCCTTCGATCATCACCTGCACGTCCTGCTCCCACGCGCGCTTGGTGAGCTCGCCGAGGGTGTAGAGCTCGGCGAACTGGGCTTCGTCGTTGGCATCGGCGACCGAGCCGGGGCGCAGGCCATCGCCCAGCGAATAGGCGATGTCGTAGGCCTTCATGATCTCGGTGATCTCGTCGAAGTGCTCGTAGAGGAACGATTCCTTGTGATGCGCGAGGCACCACTTGGCCATGATCGAGCCGCCGCGGCTGACGATGCCGGTGACGCGCTTGGCGGTGAGCGGGATATAGGGGAGGCGCACGCCGGCGTGGATGGTGAAGTAGTCGACCCCCTGTTCGGCCTGCTCGATGAGCGTATCGCGGAAGATTTCCCAGGTGAGGTCCTCGGCAATGCCGCCGACCTTTTCGAGCGCCTGGTAGATCGGCACGGTGCCGATGGGCACGGGGCTGTTGCGCAGGATCCATTCGCGGGTGTCGTGGATGTTGCGGCCCGTGGAGAGGTCCATGACGGTATCGGCGCCCCAGCGGACGGACCAGACCATCTTCTCGACCTCGCTGGCGACGTCAGACGCGACGGCGGAGTTGCCGATGTTCGCGTTGATCTTCACGAGGAAGTTGCGGCCGATGGCCATCGGCTCGGATTCAGGGTGGTTGATGTTGCTGGGGATGATCGCGCGGCCGCGGGCGACTTCATCGCGGACGAATTCGGCGGTTACGTAGTCGGGGATGCTGGCGCCCCAGTCCTGCCCGTCGCGCGCCAAGGCTTCCTTGAGCTGGCGGCGGCCGAGGTTCTCGCGGACGGCGACGTATTCCATCTCCTGCGTGATGATGCCCTGGCGGGCGTAGTGCATCTGGCTGACGTTGCCGCCGGCCTTGGCACGCAGCGGGCGCTGGACGACATTGGGGAAGCCGGGGACGCCGCCCGAGCGGTCGGGGCCGAGCTGGCCGTTGTCTTCGGGTTTCACTTCGCGGGCCTGGTATTCCTCGACGTCGCCGCGGCCCATGATCCACTCCCGGCGCAGCTGGGGAAGGCCCTTGGCGATGTCGATCTGGGCGTTCGCGTCGGTGTAGGGGCCGGAGGTGTCGTAGACCCGCAGCGGGGGCTCGCCCGAGCTGGGTTCGAGCGCGATTTCGCGCATGGCGACCGTCATGCCGGGGAAGCGCGGGCTTTCGACGTGGATCTTTCGGCTGCCGCGGATCGGGCCGGTGGTGACGCCGATGGGCGTGGCCTGCGGGCCATTTTCGAGGCGGGAATTGATATCAGCCATCTTGCGCTCCTTTGAACGGACGGATGGCGGGCGCTGGCGTGCAGACTGACCGCTCCCTCCGCCCGTGCTAACGGGTTCAGGTTCGACGGGTCGGGCTGCGTGACCAGCCCCTCTCAGCCATGCGTGCTCACTGGCTCCCCGGGGAATGGGACGGTTCTAGTCCGGTCTCGCGGCGTCGTCCAGCCACCATTGGGACTGGACTTTAAGCGGGCGCTTAAACATAGTCGTGCCAAGGCCCGCCGTGTGCCGAGCGGGAAAAGCGGAGCAGGACATGGCGAGCCAGACCCTTGAGCGGGCAATCAATCCCTATGACGTGAGCGCGGATGCGCTCTACACCGAGGATACATGGCGCGAGCCGTTTGCCACGCTGCGGCGGGAGATGCCGGTGAGCTGGCGGCCGGAGAGCCCGTTTGGCAGCTACTGGTCGGCGGTGACGCATGAGACGATCCAGCAGATCGAGCTGATGCCGGAAGTGTTCTCCTCCTCGTGGAAGCTGGGGAACATCACGATCGCCGAATCGATCAACGAGGCGGAATTTCCCAACTTCATCGCGCAGGATCCGCCGATCCACACCGCGCAGCGCAAGGTGATCGCGCCGGCGTTCAGCCCGGGGCAGATGATCAAGCTGGAAGCGCAGGTGCGCGAGCGGGCGAAGATGCTGTTCGATACGCTGCCGATTGGCGAGACGTTCGACTGGGTGGAGAGCCTCGCGATTCCGCAGACGCTCGGCATGCTGTGCAGCCTGTTCGACTTTCCGTTCAAGGAGTGGCGCGATCTGAAGCGCTGGTCGGACTATGGCAGCGGGGTTTCGGCGGACAATCTGACGCCGGAGTACCGCGCGGAGTGGATGAAGCAGATGGGCGAAATGCTCGCGCGGTTCGACCGTGAGCTTGATGCGCGGAAGGTCTTGCCGCCGACGGACGATCTGCTGAGCCGGATGGTGCATTCGGAAGCGATGGGGAACCTGCCGCCGCTCGAACGGCTCGCCAATATCGCGCTGCTGATCGTGGCCGGGAACGATACGACAAGAAACTCGATCGCCGGGCTCGTCGAGGCGCTGACGCTCTATCCGGAGCAGCTTGACGTGCTGCGGGCGGACCCGACGCTTTCGGCCAATGCCGCGCAGGAGATCATCCGCTGGCAGACGCCGGTCACCCACATGCGGCGCACCGCGACCAAGGATGTCGAAGTGGGCGGGCAGCTGATCCGCGCGGGCGAGAAGATCGTGATGTGGTACATTTCGGGCAACCGCGACGAGAGCGTGTTCCCCGATGCCGAGCGCTTTGACGTGACCCGCGAGAATGCGCGGCGGCATATCGGGTTTGGCCATGGCATCCACCGCTGCGTAGGGGCGCGGCTCGCCGAAGTGCAGATCGCGGCGGTGATCGACGAGATCGTGGGGCGCGGGCTGCGGCCAGTCATGGCCGGCAAGCCGGAGCGGCTGGCAAGCCCGTTCCTGCATGGGTTCAATGCCATGCCGGTGCGGCTGGAGCGTGCCTGACATGAAGCGCGTCTGCATCATCGGGGCGGGCTGTTCGGGGATCACGGTCGCCAAGCGGCTCAAGGACTACGGGATCAGCTACGACCAGTTCGACGCCTCGGACGATATCGGCGGGAACTGGTACTACAACAATCCCAACGGGTTGTCGGCCTGTTATCAGAGCCTGCATATCGATACCTCGAAGTGGCGGCTGGCGTTCGAGGACTATCCGGTGCCGGCGGACTGGCCGGACTTTCCGCACCATTCGCAGCTCCTGCAATACTTCCGCGACTATGCCGCGCACTTCGCCCTGCGCGAGAACATCACCTTCAACACCAAGGTCGAGAAGGCGCAGCGCAAGCCCGGTGGCGGCTGGGACGTGACGCTCTCGACCGGCGAGACCCGCGCGTACGAGGCGCTGGTGGTGGCGAACGGGCACCACTGGGCAGCGCGCATTCCAGAGTATCCGGGGCATTTCGACGGGGATCAGCTCCACAGCCATTCCTTCCGCAGCGCATTCGAGCCGGTGAACTGCGTCGGCAAGCGCGTGCTGGTGGTCGGCATGGGCAATTCGGCGATGGATATCGCTTCGGAGCTCTCGCAGCGCCCGATTGCGCAAAAGCTGTTCGTTTCGACCCGGCGCGGGGTGTGGGTGTTGCCGAAGTATTACAAGGGCCAGCCGATCGACAAGAACCCGGCCCCGGCGTGGATGCCGCGCTCAGTGCGCACCGCTCTGGGCACGCGGATGATCAAGAGCCTTGTCGGCAAGATGAGCGACTATGGCCTGCCCGAGCCGGAAATCGGCCCGTTCGATGCCCATGCCACGGTTTCCGGCGAGTTCCTGCTGCGCGCGGGTTCGGGCGACGTGACGATG
This sequence comes from Novosphingobium sp. AAP93, assembly GCF_001296055.1. Classification (NCBI taxonomy): domain Bacteria; kingdom Pseudomonadati; phylum Pseudomonadota; class Alphaproteobacteria; order Sphingomonadales; family Sphingomonadaceae; genus Novosphingobium; species Novosphingobium sp. AAP93. Next base: position 46,725 of record NZ_LJHZ01000110.1, on the reverse strand, counting down.
AAGGGCGCCATCGAGCGGCTGGACGGCGACGGCGTCGTCTTCAAGGATGGCAGCAAGGAGCAGATCGACGTCATCGTCTGGGCGACGGGCTACGACATCCGCTTCCCGTTCTTTGACGATCCCTCGCTCTGCGCCGATGCCGACAACCGGCCGCCCCCGCTGTTCAAGCGGATCATGAAGCCCGAAGTGCCAGACTTGTTCTATGCGGGGCTGGGCCAGCCGCTGCCGACGCTGGTGAACTTCGCCGAGCAGCAATCGAAGCTGATCGCGGCCTATCTGGCGGGGACGTACACCCCTCCCCCGCTCGGCGAGATGCACCGCATCATCAAGGCCGACGAGGAATACCACACCGGGCACTACTATGCGGCGCGGCGGCACACGATTCAGCTCGATTTCGATGCCTATGTGCGCGATTTGCTGAAGGAAATTGCGGCGGGGACGAAGCGGGCGAAGGCGGCGTAGCGCTTTTCCCTCTCCGCTGAAGGAGTGAGGGGTCAAGTAGAAGGTTGGTTTCACGCAGAGACGCAGAGGAAGAAAAGAGACGCGGAGAGTTGGCGATTGCGGCGGAGCCGCTCTTGATCCTGGCGCTCGAGATTGATTGGCGGCCTGCGGCCGAAGTCCCCCCTGTACCCCTTTCTTCTCTGCGTCTCGCTTCTTCCTCTGCGTCTCTGCGTGAACCCCATCTTTTTCCGAGGGCGCCCGCTCCACCACACTACGGGTGGTCTCCCTCACCGTACCGGGGACGAAAGGCCCCTCAGACCCGCCTCCTCCCCATTTGTGCTGCGCAAAAATGGGGACGACCTGAAAGGCGTTATTCGGCAGCTTCCAGCGCTGCTTCGGCGCGCTGGTTGTCGTAGACGAACTCGCTGGCGGCAGGATCGATGAAGGGGATTTGCTCCCGCTCGCTCCAGTAGTCCTGGTTGTGCTGCCATTCGGGCTTGTCGCCGCGCCTGGGCATGCGGTCCAGATCGCGCATCAGGTAGGTGGGGTTGAAGTTGTCGGCGTCGATCCATGGCAGGATCTTCATGTCCTTGTCTTCCTCGCGCAGCGCGACCTCGACCTTCCTCGCATGCGCTTCATCCATGTGATTCAGCAGCTTGCAGACGAAATCGCCGACGATATCAACGCGCAGGGTCCACGAGGCGCGGAAGTAGCCGAAAACCCAGACGAGGTTGGGCACGCCGGTGAACATCATGCCGCGGTAATTGATCGTCTCGGACCAATCGACCGCCTTGCCGTCGACCTCGAAGGGGATTTCGCCGAGCACCGAAAGGCGGAAGCCGGTGCAGGCGACGATGATGTCGCCTTCGATCTCCTGCCCGGAGCTGACCCGCAGGCCCTTCTCGGTGAAGGTGTCGATCGTGTCGGTGACGACGCTCGCCTTGCCCGCGACGACCGCCTTGAACATGTCGCCATCAGGGAGCTGGGCCAGGCGCTGCTGCCACGGGCGATATCTGGGCGTGAAGTGCGGCTCGAAGTTGAAGTCTTCGCCGACATAGCCGCGGATCAGCGCGCGCAGGTCCTCGGCCATGGCCTCAGGCTCCTCGCGGCTGCGGCGGTCCATCTCGTAGAAGTTGTAGATGTAGTCCTGCCGCACGACGCGGTGGATGGTAGGCTCGTCGACGCCGATGGTGCGCAGGCGGTCGGCCAGTTCGCTGACGTTGGGCGCGCAGTAGAACCACGTCGGCGAGCGCTGGACCATGGTGACCGTGGCGCCGGCCTCGCACAGCGCGGGGACGATGGTGGCGGCGGTGGCGCCCGAGCCGATCACGATGACATGCTTGCCGGCCACGTCGGTCTTGGGGTCCCACAGCTGGGAATGCACGAAGTGGCCCTTGTAGGAGGCCATGTTCGGCCATTCGGGAATGTAGGGCGTCTTGTGGTCGTAGTAGCCCTGGCACATCCACAGGAAGCCGGCGGTGTAGACGACCTCGCTGCCATCCTTGCGGCCCGCCTTGACGGTCCACAGGTTGTCGGCGCTAGACCAGCTGCAGGCGGTGATCGTGTGGCCGTAGCGGATGTGCGGCGTGATCCCGTTTTCCTCGATCACCTCGCCCATGTACTTGAGGATCGCGTCGGCCGAGGCGATCGGCGTGCCGGTCCACGGCTTGAAGCGGTAGCCGAAGGTGTAGAGATCGGAATCGGAGCGGATGCCGGGGTACTTGTGGGTTTCCCAGGTGCCGCCGAAGGTGTCCTTGCTTTCGAGGATGGCGTAGCTCTTGCCGGGGCACTGGTCCTGCAGATGCTTGGCGGATCCGATCCCGGAAATTCCGGCTCCGATGATCAGGACGTCGACGTGCTGCTCAGCCTGCTCTGCCATCATTCTCTCTCCATCTTGCCCGGCCGCGGCCCTTCTCCGCCGCAGCGGGGAGCCGATTGGTCCGGTTGTGGCGGTTCTCGCCTTGCCGGTGCAAGGAGGCCTTGATCCGCATCAAAACGCAACAGGAATCTGGAGGCATTGCTCCGCACGGCAACTCAACATTACCGATTGTTCATGGTGCGGACCGCTCGGCGACAGATGGACTTCGGCATGTTGAGATCGTCGCCCCGACCACCCCTTTACTCCACACTTCAGGGGCCGGTCGCCGCGACAATCCCTGGGAGAAGGGCAACTCCCCCCAGTCGCCCTTTGCAAGTTCTCCGGGGATGGCAGCCTTCACCGCCATCCCCGGGGCCCCACTCCCCTCCCGATCCCCCATCTTCACAAACGGGCACGCGGGCACAGGTTGCGCGACTTCGGTCCAGCGCCTATCGCCTTGCATGATGAATGCACGGCGCTGCGATATCGCGATCCTTGGTGGGGGCCTGGCAGGCGGCCTGATCGCGCTTGCGCTTGCCCGCTACCGACCCGATCTTTCGCTGCTCATTGTGGAACAGGGCGAGTGTCTGGGCGGCAATCACGTGTGGTCGTTCTTTGCGACCGACACCGATCCCGAGGCGACCGAGCTACTTGCGCCGATGATCGAGGCGAGCTGGCCGGACTACAACGTCCACTTTCCGCGCCACAGCCGCCACCTCGCCACCCGCTATAGCGCGATGACATCGGAAAAGTTCGATGCGGCGCTGCGCGCGGCGCTGCCAGAGGATGCTATCCTCACCCGGCAGGCCGTGAAGAGCTGCAGCGAGACCGAAGTCATGCTGGGCGATGGCACGCCGGTGCAGGCCGGCGGCGTGATCGACACGCGGGGGCTGCGCGATGTCTCGCACTTCACCGGCGGGTGGCAGAAGTTCGTCGGCCGCAAGTTCAAGCTGAAGGCGCCGCATGGGCTCGAACGGCCCATCGTGATGGACGCGACGGTCGAGCAGATCGACGGCTACCGCTTCATGTACGCCCTGCCCTTTGCGCCCGATGTGATCTTCCTCGAGGATACCTACTACTCGGACAGCAGCGTGCTGGACCGGCCGCTGCTGGAAAAGCGGATCGACGCATACCTTGCGGCACGCGGGTGGGAAGTCGAGGCGCTGATCAATGAGGAACACGGCGTGCTGCCGGTGGTGGCCGGCGGCGACTTTGCCGGGTTCTGGCAGGGTGCCGGCGAGGATACCGCGCGGGCTGGTTCGCGCGCCGGGCTGTTCCATTCGCTCACCAGCTACTCGGTGCCCGATGCCGTGCGCTTTGCCCTGGCGCTGGCGCATCACGACAAGCTCGATGGTGCGGGATTGAAAGCCTTCTCTGCCAAGTGGGCTAAAGGGCACTGGGAAAACCAGTCCTACTACCGCATGCTCTCGGCATTGTTGTTTGGCGGTGCCTATCCGGAAGAACGGCTGCGCATATTGGAGCGGTTCTACACGATGAAGCCGCAGCTGATCGAGCGGTTCTATTCGGGGCGTTCGACCTCTTACGACAAGTTCCGCATTCTGGCGGGAATACCGCCGATCCCGATCCCTCGGGCACTGGGCACGATTACCGGTTTCGGCCGGCAACCGGCGCCGTTGAAGTTTTCAGGAGTTTGAGTTCCATCATGAAGAAAGTCGCTGTCATCGGGGCCGGTTTCGGCGGACTGGCGCTGGCGATCCGCCTGCAGTCGGCGGGGATCCAGACCACCGTGATCGAGGCGCGCGACAAGCCTGGCGGACGTGCCTACTACTGGGAAAAGGACGGCTTCACCTTTGACGCCGGGCCGACGGTGATCACCGATCCGCCCTGCCTTAACGAACTGTGGGCGCTTTCGGGCCATGAGATTGCCGAGGACGTCGAACTCCTGCCGGTCAAGCCGTTCTACCGGCTGAACTGGGCGGACGGGACGAACTTCGATTACACCAACGACGAGGCGATCCTGAACGCGGAGATCGCCAAGCTCAACCCGCGCGACGTGGCCGGCTATGCCGAGTTCCTGAAGTTTTCGGCCGGCGTGTTCGAGGAAGGGTACGTCAAGCTCGGCTCGGTGCCGTTTCTTGATTTTGCCTCGATGATCAAGTCGGCACCGCCGCTGATCCGCTATCAGGCATGGCGTTCGGTCTATTCGATCGTTTCGAGCTACATCCAGAACGAGAAGCTGCGCGAGGCGTTCAGCTTCCATTCGCTGCTGGTGGGCGGCAACCCGATGACCGCAAGCGCCATGTATGCCCTGATCCACAAGCTGGAAAAAGACGGCGGTGTGTGGTGGGCCAAGGGCGGCACCAACAAGCTGATCGCAGGTATGATGCGGCACTTCGAGCGGCTGGGCGGCACGGTGCGGCTGGGCGATGCGGTTGAGCACATCCAGTCGCTGGGCGACCGGGTGACGGGCGTGCGGACCAAGAGCGGCTGGCAGGAAAACTTCGACGCGGTCGCCTCCAACGCCGACATCGTCCATTCCTATCAGGACCTGATGCCCGACAACGGCCATGCGCAGCGTCGGGCCAAGAGTCTGCAGCGCAAGAAGTTTTCCCCCAGCCTGTTCGTCGTGCACTTCGGCGTGGAAGGCACCTGGCCGGGAATCGCGCATCACATGATCCTGTTCGGACCGCGCTACAAGGGACTGCTTGACGACATCTACAACCACGGCGTGCTGCCGGAGGACTTCTCGATCTACCTGCACCACCCCTCGGTGACCGACCCGAGCATGGCGCCCGAAGGCATGAGCACGTTCTACGCGCTGGTGCCGGTGGCGAACATGGGCAAGCTGCCGGTCGACTGGGACGAAGTGGGCCCGCTGCTCGAAAAGCGCGTGCTCGATGAAGTGGGCCGCCGTCTGATCCCGGACATCCACAGCCGGGTTGTGACGAAATTCCACTATACGCCGAAGGACTTCTCCATCGATCTTTCGGCTCATCAGGGGAGCGCGTTCAGCCTTGAGCCGCTGCTCACGCAATCCGCATATTTCCGCGCGCACAACCGTGACGATGCGATCAAGAACTTCTATCTGGTGGGCGCCGGCACTCATCCGGGTGCGGGCATCCCCGGCGTGGTCGGCAGCGCGAAGGCGACGGCGCGGATCATGATCGAGGACCTGCTGGAAAGGTAAGCGCGCGTGAAACGGCTGGCGGTCTATTGCGGTTCGGCATCGCCGGCGGACCCGCGCTATGTGGCATTGGCGCGCGAAGTCGGCGCTGAGCTGGCGGCGCGCGGCATCGGCGTGGTCTACGGCGGCGGGCGGCTGGGCCTGATGGGCGCGGTCGCCGCAGGAGCGCTGGAAGCGGGCGGCGAAGTGATCGGGGTGATCCCGCGCGCGCTGGCCGAAGCGGAAGTCGCCAATCCCGATTGCACGAGCCTGACGGTGGTCGACACGATGCACCAGCGCAAGCAGGCCTTCACCGACCTTTCGGACGGGTTCCTGACCCTGCCCGGCGGGGTCGGCACGATGGACGAGCTGTGGGAAGCGGTGAGCTGGGCGCAGCTGGGCTATCACTCCAAGCCGGTCGGCCTGCTCAATGCCTTCGGCTTCTACGACAAGCTGCTGGCGTTTCAGGCGCAGATGATCGAGGTGGGCTTCATCCGCCCGGTGCATGGCGGGATTATCCTCGCCGAGCATTCGCTCGATGTGCTGCTGCCGCGCATGGCGGCGCATGTGCCGCACACGCCGATCATCCAGATGTCCGCCAAGGACTTGTGAGGCTGGCGTGACCGACCCTCGCGCCGTGCCGACCGGACCGGACCGCGCTGCCCTTGTTGCCCACGCCCGCGAGACCATCGCGCGAGGGTCCAAAAGCTTCGCCGCCGCCTCGCGCCTGTTCGACCGGACGACGCGCGAGCGGGTGTGGCTGCTCTATGCCTGGTGCCGCGCGTGCGACGACATTGCCGACGAGCAGGACCTCGGCGGGGAACTGGGCAAGACGCCCGGCGCAGCGGCGGACGAGCGGCTGGCACAGATCCGGCGGCTGACCGACCTCGCCGTGGCGGGAATCGCGACGGGCAATCCCAGTTTCGATGCGCTCGGTGTGGTCGCGAAGGAATGCGGACTGACGCGTGCGATGGCCGAGGACGTGATCGACGGCTTTGCGCTCGATGCGGCGGATTGGAGCCCGCGCAGCGAGGCGGACCTGCTGCGCTATTGCTTCCACGTGGCGGGCGCTGTCGGCGTCATGATGGCGGTCGTCATGGGCGTGGCGCCGGACGACGACGACACATTGGACCGCGCCTGCGACCTTGGACTGGCTTTCCAGCTCGGGAATATCGCGCGGGACGTGGCGGAGGATGATCGCGGCGGGCGCTGCTATCTTCCGGCCGAGTGGCTGGCGGAGGCGGATATCCCGCCGGGCGAGCAACTGCGGCCCTGCTACCGCGCGGCTTTGGTCGGCGTGGCGAAGCGGCTCGCGGCGCTCGCGGCGGACTACGAGGCTTCGGCGCGGGTCGGCGCGGCGCGGCTTGGGTTCCGCCAGCGCTGGGCGATTCTGTCCGCTGCGGGCATCTACGGCGCGATTGCGCGCAAAGTGGCGGCGGGCGGCCCGCGCGTGTGGGATGCCCGCGTGTTCACCTCGCGCAACGAAAAGCTTGGCTGGGTGCTGCGCGCCGGACTTCAGACGCTGGGACGGCCTGCGCCCTGCCAGCATCCGCGCTGGTCGCGTACCAGCCTCAAGGCCAGAGCACGTCGGCAGGGAGCATGACCGTGCGGCGGTCGCCGGCAAGGTCGGCGACGAGGCGCGCTGCGGCAATGCGGCCGGACATTGTCGCCATCGGGATGCCCGGACCCGGGTGGACGCTGCCGCCGGCGAGGTAGAGCCCCGGCACTTTGCCTTTCGCTCCGGCCCGCGCGAAGCTGCCCATCATGCCGTGGTTGGCGCGGCCATAGAGCGCGCCGCCGCTGGCTGGGAACAGCGCGTGGAAGCCCGCGGGATCGGTGACCACGGGTTCGTCGACGGCGGTAAGGTCAAGGCCGCAATCCTGCATCAACCCGACGCTGCGGCGAGCGAGATCGGCGAGCTGGGCATCTAGCAGTGGCCCCTTGTCGCCATCAGCCGGTGCGTTGATCAGCGCGAGAAGGCGTTCGGGGGTGCCTGCGGGGTGATTGCTCCCCTCGCCCCTGTCTTGCGCGCACAGGTAGACGGTCGGCGTTTCGGTGATCCGGCGATCCTTGAAGATTGCCTGGAACTCTGCCCCGTAATCCTCTGCAAAGAAGACATTATGGTGCGCAAGGTCAAAGCCCGATGTACGCGCGGCGAGGCACCAGGTGACGGCGGACAGCGAGCGCTTGAGCGGTGCGGTGGCGGGGACCGGGCGGACTTCATCGGTGAGCGCCGAGATGTCGCCGTTGAAGACCACGGCATCGGCCGCAAGGCGTTCACCACCCGCGAGATCGACGCCGGTGACACGCCCACCTTCGACGACGATGCGCTCCATTTCGGTGTTGAAGCGGAACCGGGCGCCGTGCTTTTCAGCGAGGCCCCCGATGGCTCGCGCGACTTCGTGGATGCCACCACGCACAAGCCAGACGCCGTCCTGCTCGACATGCGCGATCAGCATCAGCGTGGCAGGCGCGGCCCAGGGCGAGGAGCCGACATAGGTCGAATAACGCCCGAACAACTGGCGCAGACGGGCATCCTTGAAGTGATCGCCGAGCGCGCCCCACAGCGTGCGCATGGGCACGGTGCGCATCAGCGCAGGGATGCCGAAGGGCCCCAGCCGCGCCACAAGTCCGGGAATCGAAGGACGCTCGGCCGCGATGAAAGAGGCGGCAAGCGTCTTGTAGATATCCGCGCTGCGGGTGCAGAAATCGCGGTAGGCCTTGGCTTCGGCGGCACCGGCGAAGTCTCCGATGGCGTCGGCGGAACGGTCCACGTCGGCGAAGAGATCGAGATTGCCGCCCATTCCTGATCTGGTGGGTCTCCATGCATGGCGGGCCAGCGTCTCTGCGGTGATGAGGCCAAGGTGGTCCTCGAGCCGCTCGCCCGCATCGCCGAACAGGCCATCGAAGATCCAGCGCATGGTGAAGACCGTGGGGCCGGCATCGATGGAAAGACCGCCGCTTTCCACCCGGCGCATCTTGCCGCCGACATGGGCGGCGCGTTCGACGACGGTGACGTCAAGCCCCTGCCGGGCGAGATCGGCGGCGGCGGAAAGGCCGCCCATCCCGGCCCCGACGACAACGACCTTGCGCGCCACGTCCGCCCCCAGCAATCAGTCAGACGACGCAGCGCGGCGGCGGAACTGCGGAATGATGCTGATCCCGGCCTTCATGTCGATGCGGATACGGTGGTAGATGAGGATGATGAGGCCGGTGACGAGCGGCACCGACCACATGGCCGGGTGAAGCGCGAGCGAAGGCATGAGGCGCACCGAGCCGAACGCGAGGAACGCGGTGTAGACCGAGATGCCCGCGCCCACGAGCGCCTTCACATGCTCCTTGAGCCACATGACCGGCGAGGGATTGCGGGAATAGAGGAACACGAGATTGGTGATCCCGGTCGCCATGCCGACGACCGAAATGAGCATCATCAAGGGCTGATGGATGCGCGCGCCGTCCCACGCGCAGACCACGGCGGCGATCATCACCGCAAACTGCAGCGCGATATTGAGCGGGGTTCGGCTGGCCGCGACATTGCGGCGGTTCTGCACGCAGAGCCAGCCGTACCACGCGAGGTTGAGCGTGAGGATCGCGTTGTGGAGCATCATCACGCCGAACATTCCGCGCACGAAATCGGCATCGAACTTGCCTACGAGGTGCGGATGGACCGTCATCGGATCGTAGAGCGTGAACAGGCTCATCGCGAGGGCAAGGCAGCCGGTGATCAGGATAGCCTTGGTGAACACGCGGCCCCACTTGCGGTGATTGACATCACCCTTGCGGCCCACCACCGGTACCCAGAACGCGACCGCGCCGGTCGCCCCGGCGGCGATGTGGGCTGCAATCAGGCAGCGGAACACCAGCAGTTCCATCGCATCCCCCAGGTTCTCGTCGGGACGACTATTTCACTGGACAGGCCTCGTGTAAACATAAGATGACACTGGGGAACTCTTCGGGATCCACACTTGACCCAGAATGCCGCCTATCGCCCGCCGCGCCCCAACTCGCTGGGGGCTGTCATGGCGCTGCTGCGCGTGGCGCTGCGGGGGGACGGCGATCTGCTCAGCCTGCTGCCGGCAAGCGCCTATCGCTGCGATGTCGGGCCGCTGGGCTATTCGCGGCGGTCGATCCTGATTGTGAACAGGCCGGATGAAGTTCGCCGTGTACTCTCTGATCCCGAAGGAATTTTCCCCAAGAGTGACCTGATGGTCGACGCGCTGGCGCCGCTCATCGGCGATTCGATCTTCGTCTCCTCCGGCGAGGTGTGGCAGCGGCAGCGGCGGATGATCGATCCCGCCTTCACGATGATGCGGGTGAACCGGGCGTTCCCGGCGATGCAGGAAGGCGCGGAGGCCTGCGAGGAGACGCTGGCGGCGCGCGCGGCGGATGGCGGGGCGTTTTCGCTCGATCTGACGATGAGCCACCTGACCGCGGATATCATCTGCCGCACGGTGTTCAGCACGGGTCTGGAAACGGGCGCCGCGCACGACGTGTTCGATGCCTTCACCGTGTTCGAGCACAGCGTGGCGCAAGTCGAGATCCGGCGGCTGATCATGGACCCGGCGTGGACTCCGGTGCCGCAGAAGGACTTTGTGCTTGAGGCCTGTCGGCGCATTCGTGGGCATCTCGGCGATCTGCTCGATACGCATGTGGGGCCGAACGGCGAGAACTTCGACGATATCGCCGCTGCCGTGATCGCGGCGCGGGACGATTTCACGCGGACGGCGTTCACGCGCGAGGAGCTGATCGACCAGCTGGGGGTGCTGTTCCTGGCAGGGCATGAGACGAGCGCGAGCGCGCTGACCTGGGCGTTCTATCTGCTGGCCATGCAGCCCGAGCTCGTAGCCCGGGTGCGGCGCGAAATCCGCGAAGTGGCGGGCGAGGATGGGCCTATCGGGTTCGAGGAGACCAAACATCTGCTGACCGTGCGCAACGTGTTTCGCGAGACCTTGCGGCTCTATCCGCCGATCACGTTCCTGCCGCGCGTGGCGACCGAGGCGACCACGATCGGGGGCAAGCGGGTCAAGCGCGGGGCGCTGGTGATGGTGGCGCCGTGGGTGCTGCACCGGCACAAGCGGTTCTGGAAGGACCCCGACGTGTTCGATCCCGACCGCTTCCTGCCCGCGCGGGAGAGTGAGCTGACGCCGGGGGCCTATATTCCCTTCGGTCAGGGGCCGCGCGTCTGCGCCGGGGCGGCCTTTGCGCTGACCGAGGCGGTGCTGCTGATCGCGCGGCTGTTTCGCCGGTTCGATTTCCATATCGAGGATGCGGGCGCTGTCCGCCCGGCGGCGCGGCTGACCACACGACCGGCGAAGCAAGTGATGGTCCGGGTGTCGCCAGTGCCCCTTGGAGCGTGACGTCATGACGACGATCCTGCTCACATTGGGGCGGCTGCCCAAGGCGCTCGATCTGGCGCGGGGGTTCGCCAAGGCGGGGTGCCGGGTGCTGGTGGCCGAGCCTTATGGCTGGACGCTGGCGGGTGCATCGCGGCACGTGGCGCGCGAGTTCAAGGTGCCGCCGCCGGTGAAGGGCAAGACGGCCTATCTGGCCGCGCTGGCGGAGATCGTGCGGCGCGAGGGTGTCGACCTCGTCGTGCCGGTCTCGGAAGAGACGATGCATGTCGCCCATCTGGCGGGGATGCTGCCGGAGGGCGCTGCGCTGTTCACGATGCCGCCGGAGCAGGTGCTGGCGCTGCATGACAAGGCGCGGTTCGTGGAGACAGCGGCGGCGATGGGGCTGGCGGTGCCGGTGAGCGCGCCGCTTGGCTCAGCCGAGGCGGAGGCCCTCGCGCGGAGCGGACCGGTGGTGGTGAAGCCGGTGTTCTCATGCTCGGGCAATGGCCTTTCGATCCTGCGCGGCGGGGAGCCGCTGCCGCCGGCCGATCCGGGCGCGCCCGCGGTGGTGCAGCAGTTTGTCGAAGGGCGCGAACACAGCACCTGCACCATCGCGCAAGGCGGGCGCGTGGTGGCGACGATGGTCTATCGCGGGGCGGTGATGTCGGGCTCGGTCGCGGTGGCGTTCGAGCGGGTGGACGTGCCGGCGATCAGTGCGTGGGTTGAACGGTTCGTGGCGGAAATCGGCTGGAGCGGGTTCATTTCGTTCGATTTCATCATCGATGCGGATGGCGTGCCCCATGCCATCGAATGCAATCCGCGCGCGACAAGCGGGGTGCATTTCTGGGAGGGCGAGGACATCGCCCGCGCGGTGCTCGAGCCCGGCTGGCAGGGCCCGGTTCGGGTACGACGGCACCGGACGCTGCAGCAGTTCTACGCCTGCCTGACCGAGACGCAGGGCGCCATGCTGCGGGGCAAGGGATTCTGGCCGAGCCTGAAGAGCCTGGTCATCACGCGTGACGTCAGCTGGGAGTGGCGCGACCCATGGCCGTTCCTCAGCATGATCGGCACCTCGTGGCCGATTATCTGGCAATCGATCACCAAGGGCGCTCGCTTTGGCGAGGTCGCGACGCAGGATGTGGGGTGGTACGAGGGCCAATAGGGGGGCCAATACGGGGGTCAATACGGGGGCTGACGGATTTTTTTCCACGTGATGTAACAATTTGCGCGTTTGGTCCGAAGTGGTGTTCGCGGCGCTTGCGCTTCCGGCCGGGAAGCGCATGCTCGCCGTGTGCGCACAGCTTGGCGGAGCGGGACAATGGCGACACAATTTGCAGAAGGCGGGGCCGAAGGCTCTGCCGGGCGGGCGGAGGCCGATGCCTCGCCGCTGATCTACCGAACGAAACTTCCGGTGCGGATCTGGCACTGGGTCAATGCCCTCAGCATATTCGTGATGCTGATGAGCGGGATGATGATCTTCAATGCGCATCCGCGGCTTTACTGGGGCGTCTATGGCGCAAACCTCGATCATCCCTGGCTTGTGATCAGCCACCGCGGGACGAGCGGCTTCGTGCAGATCGGCGGCTTCGAGATCGCGACGACAGGCTTCCTCGGCTATGCGCAGGGCGTCGCCTATGCCTTCCCGCCGCTGGTGACGATCCCTTCGACCTACAGCCTCGCGGATGCGCGGCAATGGCACTTCGCGTTTGCCTGGGTGCTGCTGATCAGCGCGACGCTGTTCATGACGTATAACTTTATTTCCGGGCACTTGCGGCGCGATCTTGCGCTGAAGCGTGAAGAGCGTAGCCTCTCGCACCTCTGGCATGACATCAAGGAACACGCACGGCTGCGCTTCCCCACCGGCGAAGCGGCACGGGCCTACAATCCGCTGCAGAAGATCGCCTATCTCGGCGTGCTCTTCGTGCTGATCCCGGTCGTGATCCTGACCGGCTGCACGATGTCGCCCACGCTGAACGCCGCGTTTCCGTGGCTCGCGGAGTTGTTTGGCGGGCGACCCTCGGCGCGCTCGATCCACTTCCTCTGCGCATTCGGGTTCGCGCTGTTCATCGCGGTGCATCTGCTGGCGGTTGTGCTAGCCGGGCCCTTCAACGAGCTTCGGTCGATCATCACGGGCTGGTATCGTCTGCCGAAGGAGCGTTCGAAATGAGCAACGAAAAGACCTCCGGCCTGATCCTGCCGGCCGAACGCCCCTCCTCGCTCGTTACGCGGCGCAACGCGTTGATCGGCGGAGCGGGCCTCCTTCTGGCCGGCTGCGACCAGATCAACGCCTCGCCGTCGGTGAAGTCGTTCCTCAGCCTTGGCGAGAAGGCGACGCATGGCGCGCAGCGTCTCGTAACGAACCGGAATGCGCTGGCGCAGGAGTTCAGCCGGTCCGAAATGTCGCCGGTGTTCCGCCAGAACGGCAACCAGAACCCCAACACGAGCGAGTACAACGCGCTGGCGGCGAACAAGTTTGCCGACTGGACGCTGAGCGTGGACGGCATGGTGGCGCATCCGCTGCGGATCAGCCTGGCCCAAATGATGGCGGCGCCCCGGCGCACGCAGATCACCCGGCACGACTGCGTCGAAGGCTGGAGCGCGATCGGCGAATGGTCGGGCGTGCCGCTGGGACTGATCCTGAAGCGCGCGGGCATGTCGAGCAACGCCAAGTACGTGGTGTTCCATTGCGCCGACAGCACGGGCGGCATCCCATACTACGAGAGCATCGACATGATCGATGCCTTCCACCCGCAGACGATCCTGGCGACGCACATGAACGGCGAGCTGCTGACGGTGGGCCACGGCGCGCCGCTGCGGCTGCGTGTCGAGCGGCAGCTGGGCTACAAGCAGGCGAAGTACGTGATGCGCGTCGAGGCCGTCTCGTCGCTGGCGGGTATCCATGGCGGCGGCGGTGGCTATTGGGAAGATCACCGCGGATATCAGTGGTTTGCGGGGATCTAGTCGCGACGGCAATCGGGGAGAGCTTGTAACGGCATCGATGCCGGTGCAAGCTCCAGACCGTGGAAGTCGATCAAGCCCTCGTCGATAGCATCATCGCATTCATCGCCCGGCGCTTTCCGGGCGACGAGTCTGAAGGCGCAGCCGGTATGTACACCGCCTCGGGTCGGCTCATATTGAGCACCGCGCCAGACACTCTAAACGATGCGGTTTCGTTATGTCACGAAACCGGCTGCCTCTGCGAAGCATACACTTTGGACGATCCGGTTACTGCCAGTGCCTGCGTTTATCGCGAAGCGACCGATCGTTACGTGATCCTGGCCCCATGCGGGGTCTGTCAGGAGCGTCTCTTCCTTTATGGGCCCGACGTCTCCATAGCGGTCGCCAGAAAGGACGATCCGACTGAGTGGACTAAGGTCAAGCTGGGAGAGCTACAACCGCACTATTGGCGAGGCGCGCTCGAATAATCCCTCGGGCTGGTTGCACGATCATCCTCAGACCTTCACAACGCCTTGCTGGATCAGGCTTTTCGCGCAGTCGACGATGGAGTCGGCGGGGTCTCGGGTCTTCCAGCCGAGGCGTTCGAGGGCGTGGGCGGCGCTGGCGTCGCGCACGTTGCCGAGTTCGCCGACGACTTGCTTGACCACGGGATTGAACTTCGCGCCAAGACGGACGAGCCAGTCCGGCAGGCCGCGGGTGGGCACCTTGCGCGCTTCGAGCGGCATTTTCGCCCGCAGGATGGCGGCGACGTCCTTCATCTTGAGGAAGGGGCCGGAGGCGATGAAGCGCTCGCCGTCGAGGCCGGGTTCGGTCAACGCGCGGACGTGGAGATCGGCGAGATCGCGCACGTCGACGATCCCGAAGCCAAGATCGGGGCAGCCGGGGAGCGCGCCGGACATCAGCTGGTTGATGATCTCGATCGAGGCGGAGAAGTCCTTCGACCAGACCGGGCCGAGCACCGCGGCAGGATTGATCGAGAGGAACTCCATGCCTGAGCCGTCCGTGGCCATCCAGTCGCGCGCGGCGCGTTCGGCGATGGTCTTGGACTTCACGTAGGCATAGGCGTCCTTGCTCTCGACATTGGTCCAGTCCGCCTCGGTGAAGTGGTGGGTACCCTTGCCATGGCCATAGGCGATGGCGGCGACCGAGGAGGTCTGGACGAAGCGCGTGACCCCGGCGGCCTTGGCGAAGCGCAGCGCGCGTAGCACGCCCTCGCGTGCGGGGATGATGAGATCATCCTCGTTACGTGGCGGAATGTTGGAGAGCGGCGAGGCGACATGGGCGACATGGCTGCAGCCGTCCATGGCCTCGGCCCAGCCTGCGTCGGTCGTGAGATCGGCGGCGAAGAACTTGAGCGTCTCGGGCGTGCCGCCGAGCAGCGGGCGCAGTTCGGCCTCGCGCTTCAGGCTGCGCACCGTGGTGTGGACCGTCCAGCCCTCGGCGAGAAGCTGCTGGATGATGAAGCCGGCGATATAGCCGCTGCCGCCGGAGACGAGGACTGTCTTGCTCATGGTGAACTCCCTTCAGAAACGGAGCATGATGGAACGGGCGAGCGCGGGCGAGAGCGAATAGACCGCGCGCAGGACCTTCACCATGCCGACATTGGCTTCGTTGGCGCCGCTTTCCATCGCGGCGATGATCTGGCGCGCGCATTCTTCGGGCGCGAGCTTGTTGCTGCCGCGCCCGGCGGTCATCGCGGTATCGACGAGCGGCGGAAGCGCTTCGAGCACGTGAACACCGGTGCCCTTGAGCTGTTCGCGCAAGGCCATCGTATAGCTGCGCAGCGCGGCCTTGGTGGCGCAATAGAGCGGCGAGCCGGCATTGGGCGCGATGGCGAGTCCTGAGGTCACGTTGACGATCATCGCTTCGGAGCGGCTGCGCAATACGGGCATCAGGCGGCCGATCAGCCGGATCGGCGCGTGGACATTGAGCCAGAGCGTGCGCTCGTCATCGGCCTCGACCGGCGGCGCTTCGCGGAAATCGTGTGCGGTGCCCATGCCGGCGTTGTTGATCAGCACATCGATGGGGCGTCCGCCAAGGCCGGCGAGCAAGGCTTCGACGCCCTCCGGCCCGGCCAAGTCCGCCGTGATCACTTCGAAGCCTTCCGCCTGCGCGGCGGCGATGCGCTCGGGCGTTCGTCCCGTAACGATAAGCTGCGCCCCCTTGTCGCGCAGCTGGCGGGCAAGGCGCAGGCCGATACCGTCGGTCCCGCCGGTGAGAAGGATGGTCTTGCCTTGCAGCTTCACGCGGTACTCCCCGTGGTGTTTCCGGGGAGACTAGCAATCAAGTTGCAAGTTGCAACCTTTACTTCATGAGGACGAGTTCTTCCGCCATCGATGGGTGCAGCGCGACGGTGGCGTCGAAATCGGCCTTGGTCAGCCCGGCCTTCACCGCGATGGCAGCGGCCTGCAGGATCTCGGGCGCTTCGGGGCCGATCATGTGGATCGCGAGCACCCGGTCGGTCGCGGCATCGACGATCATCTTGTAGAGGCCGCGCTCCGGACGGTGACCGAAGATGTTCTTCATCGGGCGGAAATCGGACGAGTAGACCTTGATCGAGCCGTACTTGTTGCGCGCCTGGCCCTCGGTGGGCCCGACCCCGGCGAGCGGCGGCTGCGAGAACACGGCGCTGGGGATGCAGCTGTAGTCGATCCTCACGTCCTTGTTGCCGAACACGCGGTCGGCGAAGGCCTGGCCCTCGCGGATGGCAACGGGGGTGAGTTGGACGCGGTCCGTTACGTCACCAACTGCGTAGATGCTTGGGCACGAGGTCTGCGCGCGTTCATCGACAACGATCTCGCCGCGCTCGCCCAGCACGATACCGGCGTTTTCGAGGCCGAGTCCTGCCGTATTGGGCTTGCGCCCGGCGGCGACGAGCACCTGATCGGCAAGGACCGGATCGGGCTGGCCCTTGAGCCAGACTTCGAGCACGCCGTCGTCGCGCTTGACGACTTTTTCAAAGGGGCAGTTGAAGCGGTATTGGATGCCGCGCGCCATGGTGATCTGGAGCAGGCGGTCACGCAGCGACTCGTCATAGCCGCGCAGCAGCGTTTCGGACCGGTTGATCACTGTTACGTGACTGCCGAGTGCGTTGAAGATGCCGGCAAATTCCATCGCGATATAGCCGGCGCCAGCGATGACCACGCGGCGCGGCAGCTTTTCGAGATGGAACACCTCGTTGGAGGTGATGCAGTGCTCCGAGCCTTCGAACTCGGGCATGATTGGCCAGGCGCCCGTCGCCACGAGGATATGCTTGGCGGTGATCTCGCGGCCCGAGGCGAGGCGGACCGAATGGGGGCCGGTGATCACGGCGCGCTCGAGGAAGCGCTCGACCTTATGCGTCTCGAGCGTCGAGGTGTAGGCGGCGTTGAGGCGGTCGACATCGCGCAGCACCGCGTCGCGGAGGGTCGGCCAGTCGAACGTGGTCTTCTCGACCGTCCAGCCGTAGTTCGCTGCGTCCTGCAGTTCCTCGGCGAAGTGCGATCCGTAGACGAGGAGCTTCTTGGGGACACACCCGCGGATCACGCAGGTGCCGCCGACGCGGAACTCCTCCGCCACCGCGACACGGGCGCCGTGGCTGGCAGCGACACGGCTGGCGCGGACGCCGCCGGAACCGGCACCGATTACGAAAAGGTCGTAGTCGTAGGCAGCGTCGTCGGTCATATCAGGCTCCTCGTGCAGGGCCCTATATGGGGATGCATCCCCTCCCCCGCCAGCGGCAATTCGTGGCTGTTTCGCGTGACGTTACGGCGGCTCAGCCGTCGATCCCGGCGGCGGCAAGCAGCGCGGTGGTCGAGGGATCGAACTGGGCATCGCCTGCCTCGATCGACTTGGCAATGGCCTTGCCGAGCTCGACCCCGAACTGGTCGAACGGATTGATGCCGAGCATCGTCGCCGAGACGAAGGTGCGGTGTTCGTGGAAGGCAATGAGGCTGCCGAGCGTTGCCGCCCCGAGTTCGTCGCACAGGATCGTGGCGGAAGGACGGTCGCCCGGATAGTCGCGTGCCATGTCATCGCCGCCGGCCTTGCCGGCCATCAGCGCGGCGCCCTGCGCGAAGCAGTTGGCGAGCAGGGTGCGGTGATGCGCCGGGTCGAAATCGTGGCCGGGGACGCTGACCGCGAGGAAATCGACCGGGATAAGGTGCGTGCCCTGGTGGAGCAGCTGGAACACGGCATGCTGGGCATCGGTGCCGACCCCGCCCCACGTGACGGGCGCGCTGGGCCGGGTGAGCGGGGTGCCGTCGGCGAGGACGCGCTTGCCGTTCGATTCCATCTCGAGCTGCTGGAGATAGCTGGGGAGCAGGCGCAGCCGCTCGTCATAGGCGAAGACGGCGCGGCTGCCGCAGTGGCGGGCCTGCGTGTAGTAGAGATCGGCGAAAGCGGCGCGGATGACGACGTTATCGGCCAAGGGCGCTTCGAGGAAATGGCGGTCGATGGCGGCGGCACCGGCGAGGAAGGCGGAGAACCCCTCCCAGCCCAGCGCGAGCGCGATGGGGAAGCCGATCGACGACCACAGCGAATAGCGCCCGCCGACCGTCTCCGCGAAAGGCAGGACGCGGGTTTCATCGACACCCCAGGCGACGGCCTTGTCCGGCGCGGCGGTAAGCGCAACGACGCGGCCGAAGGGATCTTCGACGCCGCCTTCGCGCAGCCAGTCGAGCGCGCTGACGGCGTTCATCAGCGTCTCGGTGGTGGTGAAGGTCTTGGAGGCAACCGCGATCAGGGTCGTGGCCGGGTCGCACTGCGCTGTGGCGGCGGCAAGCGCGGCGGCATCGACATTCGAGACGACATGGACGGCGACCCTGGCATCCTCACGGGCCAGCGCATCGATGGCGAGTGCCGGGCCGAGGGCGGAGCCGCCGATGCCGATGTGGATGAGGCTCTTCACCTCGCCCAGCAAGCCTTCGTGAATTGCCTCGACGAGAGCCTGCATGCGTTCGTGGAAGCGCTCGGCTTCCTCCGCTGCGGCGGGATTGCCGGCGCCGCGTTCGGCCATGTGCGTGGCGGCGCGCCCTTCCGTGTTGTTGATGAGCGCACCGGCGAAGAGCGCCTCGCGGCTGCCGGTGAGATCGACTGCTTCGGCGATCTGGCCGAGCACGGCTTCGACATCCGCCGAAAGGTGCGTCTTCGACCAGTCGAAGCGAATCGGTCCGCCGGGAAGATCGAGCACCGCCGCGTAACGATCGAGCCGCCCGGGATCGGCGAAAAGTTCCGTCAACGCGGGACGCGGGAGGTTTTCGAGCGCGGTCCAGAGCGGGGCGGTTGCGGTGGCGGCCATCGGTTTGTCTCCTGGGGGATGCGGCGGACGTACCCTGCCCATTCGATCAAGTGCAAGACAGGGCCGATGGGCGCCCCTGCAAAATTCGTCTGCACGGCGCTATCGATGCAGTCTGCGCTTGACGGATGCGAGGCCCCTCCACATGACCGCTGCGATGACAGAGACCCCTGAAAATACGCCCGAGACCATGGCCACGACGGCGCAGGACGCGCCTGTGCCGTCCGCGAAGAACAAGAAAGAGCGCAGGGAAGACAGCTTCCCGGTGTTCGTGATCAAGCTGGTGCTGATCGTGGCCTTCTTCCGGAGCTTCGTGTTCTCGCCGTTCAACATCCCCTCGGAATCGATGCTGCCGCGGCTGGAGAACGGGGATTACCTGCTCGCCGCGAAGTGGCCCTATGGCTTCTCGTCCTACTCGCTGCCGTTCAGCCTTCCGCTGCTGCCGAGCCGGATCTTCGCGGGCCAGCCGCAGCGCGGCGACGTGGTGATCTTCAAGGCGCCGCCGGGCAACGATGTCGACTACATCAAGCGCGTGATCGGCCTGCCGGGCGATACGGTGCAGATGATCGGCGGCCAGCTGCACCTGAACGGCGTGCCGGTGCCCAAGGTCAAGATCGCGGACTTCGTGATCCGGCAATCGTCCAACACCACCTGCGTCGCACCCGAGTTCGAGGCGGTTGAGCCGAACGGGATCCAGAGCTGCCACTATCCGCAGTACCGCGAGACACTGCCCGGAGGCAAAACCTACAACGTGCTCGATCTGGGCTACCGGCCGCAGGACGACACGCCGCCGGTGGTGGTGCCTGCGGGCCATGTGTTCCTGATGGGCGACAACCGCGACAACTCGATGGACAGCCGCTTCCCGGCAGTCGAAGGTGGCGGGATTGGCCTTGTGCCGCAGGACAACCTGATCGGCCGTGCGACCATCGTGATGTGGTCGACCGACGGCAGCGCCAACTGGTTCCTGCCGTGGACCTGGTTCACCGCGCTCCGGGCGAACCGGATCGGGGGCACGTTCTGAGCGGCTCACTTTCGGAAGAGACCGCGGGCTTCATCGCCGCGCTGACCGGCAAGGCCCCGGAACAGGATGGGCTTTGGCATGAGGCGTTGACCCACGGCTCGATGGGCGAAGCGCGCGATTACCAGCGGCTGGAATTTCTGGGCGACCGGGTGCTGGGCCTTGCGATTGCCGAATGGCTCCACGCACAGAGCGAGGCGGCGGAAGGCAAGCTGTCGCAGCGGCTGAATGCGCTGGTGAGCCGGGAGACTTGCGCCGATGTTGCACGGCGGCTGGGCGTGGCGCCGCATATCCGGCTCGGCAAGCAGGCGCGCGGCGACGGCGCCGGGCAGAGCGACAACGTGCTGGGCGACGTGATGGAAGCGCTGATCGGAGCGCTGTTCCTCGAACGCGGCTTCGATGCGGCGCGCGATTTCGTGCGTGCCGCGTGGGAGCCGGCGATGTCGGGCGGCGCGGGGCAGAGGAAGCACCCCAAGGCGGCGCTGCAGGAATGGGCCGCAGGTAATCGCCGCAAGCCGCCAGTCTACACGCTGGTGGATCGCAGCGGGCCGGACCATGCGGCGGTGTTCACGGTGCAGGTGGAAGTGCCGGGTGTGGGCAGCGAGCGGGCGACGGGATCAAGCAAGCAGGAAGCCGAGCGCGGCGCGGCGGCCGCCTTCATGACGCGATATGGATGAGATCGAGATGACGGAACCCCAAACGCCCGAACATTGCGGACTTGTAGCGGTGATCGGCGCGCCCAATGCGGGCAAGTCGACGCTGGTCAACGCGCTGGTCGGGCAGAAAGTCGCGATCGTCTCGAACAAGGCGCAGACGACGCGGGCACGGCTGATGGGGATTGCGCTGCAGGACCTGCCGGGCGGTGAGCGGGTGCAGATCATCCTCGCGGATACGCCGGGGCTGTTCGAGCCCAAGCGGCGGCTGGACCGCGCGATGGTCCATGCCGCTTGGGAGGGCGCGGAAGGGGCCGACGCGATCCTGCTGGTGGTCGATGCGCGCAAGAAGAAGCGCGACTATCTGGAGCCGATCCTCGAGAGCCTGAAGGGCCGCAGCGAGCCCAAGATCCTCGTGCTCAACAAGGTCGATGTGATTGCCAAGGAGCCCTTGCTCGACATGGCGGCAGCGCTGGCGCCCCAGGGCGGGTTCGACGAGGTGTTCTTCGTCTCGGCGCTGACGGGAGACGGGGTGGCGGACCTCAAGATGAAGCTGGCGGAGCGGATGCCGGCGGGGGCCTGGCACTATCCGGAAGATCAGGTCTCCGATGCCAGCGAGCGCCTGCTGGCGGCCGAGATCACCCGCGAGCAGCTCTACCGACAACTGCATGACGAACTGCCCTACGACAGCGCGGTGCGGCCCGAGAGTTACGTGACGCGCAAGGACGGCTCGGTCGAGATTCACCAGCAGATCGTGATCGCGCGCGAGAGCCAGAAGGCGATCGTGCTCGGCAAGGGCGGATCTAAGCTGAAAACCATCGGCGAGGCGGCGCGAAAGGAACTGGCGGAGCTGCTGGGCATGAAGGTTCATTTGTTCCTCCATGTGAAGGTGGAGGAAGGCTGGGCCGAGGCACGTGAAATCTATGAGGAAATCGGGCTCGACTGGGTGAAGTAGGAGACTGGGCGATGGGAGCGGCTTTGTCGATAGTGCTACCGGGTCTGGGTTTGCTGGTGGCGATGTCGGCATTGTGGCGGCTTGGCGTGGCGCTGCACCGGCGGGCGGGCGCGGGCGGCGAGGCGGGCGGCGAGAGCTATGTGCTATCGGGCGCATTCGGCCTGCTGGCGCTGCTGATGGCCTTTGCCTTCAGCCTCGCGATTGGCCGTTACGAGACGCGGCGGCTGCTGGTGATCGAGGAAGCCAATGCCATCGGCACGATGTCGACACGGCTCGCACTGCTCGAGGACAGCCAGCGCCAGCCGCTTGCCGCATCGCTGAAGCACTACGCGGCGGAGCGGGCGGCTGTGGGCAAGAATGCCGGCGAGGACGCATGGCAGGCCGCACACGACGCCAGTTCGCGCAGTTGCGGACAGTTTGGCGACCAGTTGTTCGCGGTGCTGCGCTCCATGCCGCCCGATACGCGCGGGCCGACGCTCGTCACCGCCTACAACGCGATGTGTGACATAACGACCGAGCGCCATGCCGCGCGTTCGGCGCGGCTGCCGAGCGAGGTTCTGGGCTTGCTGGCGCTCTATTGCTGTGCCTGCACCGCACTGCTGGGCTTCACCACCGGGCGAGCCGACTGGCGCTCAGCGATCTCGTCCGTGCTGTTTTTCACGCTGCTGGCGGCGGCCTATGGGACGATCCTCGATCTCGACAGCCCGCGCAGCGGCGCGATCATCGTGCCGCAGGAAGAACTCGACAAAGTGGCGCAGAGCCTTGGCTGAAGGAATTTCAAGATGATTGCGCGCGAACTGCTGGGCACGGCGCATGTGCCGGGCGGGACAGACCTCAAACTCTATCGCCACGACCGCGATTTCATGATCGTGATGGGGCATAACGAGCTGATGAGCAGCCGGATGAGCGGCTCGGAAGTGTCGCTGGCGACCGAAACAATTCTGCGCCTCAAGGGCCGCCCTGCCCCGTCTCTGCTGATCGGCGGCTATGGCATGGGCTTCACGCTGCGCGCGGCGCAGGAAGTTCTGGGGCCAAAAGCCGAACTGGTCGTGGCGGAACTCGTGCCGGAAATCATCGAATGGGCGCGCGGGCCGATGGCAGAGCTGGCGGCCGGCTGTCTCGATGACCGCCGTGTGCGGCTGATCATGGGCGATGTCGGCAGCGTGATCGACGGGGCGCACGGGGATTTCGACGCGATCCTGCTCGATGTGGACAATGGACCGGACGGCGTAGTGCGCGAGGGCAACAACAGCCTCTACAGCGCCTCGGGCCTGCGTGCGGCGCGGCGGGCGCTGACACCGGGCGGTGTGTTGGCGGTGTGGTCGGCAGCCCCCGATCCGGCATTCACGCGGCGACTGGAAAAGAACGGGTTTGCGGTGGAGGAAATCCGCGTCGCGGCCCGGACCAACGGCAAGGGGCCGAAGCACACGATCTGGTTTGCGGTGCCGAATTGAGGGCGCGTTACGAGACGTACGGCTGGGAGAGTGCATAAGCCGCAATCGTCGGCCCGGACTTGCTCCGGGCCTTGGCTTTTCTTCAGCCGCCGCGCCCGAAGAACAGCCTAGCCCCATGTCAAGCACGGGGCGACGAGACCAGCATGATCTGGGGCAAAAGACCTACTTTACCGCCTTCTTGGCAGGTGCTTTCCTGGCGGCAGGCTTTTTGGCCGGAGCCTTGGCGGCAGCCTTCTTGGGCGCGGCTTTCTTCTTCTTGCCCTTGGCGGGGGCAGCAGCCGCGCGGGCGTCGATCAGCGCGATGGCCTGTTCGAGGGTCAGGTCCTCGGGCTTGACGTCCTTGGGCAGGGTCGCATTGGTCGTGCCGTCGGTGACATAGGCGCCGTAGCGGCCCGCCAGCAGCTTCATCTCGCCGCCGGAAGTCGGGTGCGGGCCGAAGGTGTTGAGCGGTTCGACCGGAGTGCGGTTGCCGCGCGCGCCTGCACCTGAGGCGGCTTCGGCCAGCTTGACCACCGCAGCGTTCATGCCCGTCTCGAACACTTCGGACGTAGACTTAAGTCGGCCGTACTTGCCATCGTGTGCGAGGTATGGGCCGTAACGTCCTATACTTGCAGTGATCATCTTGCCCGTTTCCGGGTGCGGACCAATCTCGCGCGGGAGTGATAGGAGCTTGAGCGCCCATTCCAGATCGAGCTCGGGAATGTCCTTGGGGATCGAGGCGCGCTTGGCCTCCTTCCCGTCGCCGAGCTGGATGTAGGGACCGAAGCGGCCCGAGCGGCGCGTGACTTCGAGGCCGCTCACCGGGTCCTTGCCGAGGCCAGCCTCATCGCCATCGCCCCCCTCACCCTCGCCGCCGCCTTGCGCGAACTTGCGGGTGAACTTGCACTCGGGGTAGTTCGAGCAGGCAACGAAGGCGCCGTAGCGCCCGCCGCGCAAGGACAGGCGGCCGGCCTGGCACTTGGGGCAAAGGCGGGGGTCGGAGCCGTCCTCGCGCTTGGGGAACAGATAGTCCTCGAGGAAGGTGTCGAGCTCGGCGGTCACCTCGCTCGGCTTCTTTTCCATGACCTCGTCGGACTTGGGCTTGAAGTCGCGCCAGAAGGCTTCGAGCACGGCCTTCCATGCGGCGCGGCCACCGGAGACGTCGTCGAGTTCATCCTCCATGCCGGCGGTGAACTGGTACGCCACGTAACGGTCGAAGAAGCGCTCAAGGAAGGCCGTCAGCAGGCGCCCGCTTTCCTCGGCGAAGAAGCGGTTCTTCTCGGTGCGGACATAGTTGCGGTCCTTCAGCACCTGCAGCGTGGCCGCGTAGGTCGAGGGACGGCCGATACCGAGCTCTTCCAGACGCTTGACGAGGCTGGCTTCGGAATAGCGCGGCGGCGGCTGGGTGAAATGCTGTGTGGCCTCGACGCCGCGCTTGGCGGGGGTATCGCCGGGGTTCATCACCGGGAGTAGGCTGGTCTCGTCCTCGCCATCATCGGCGCCATCGGCCTTCTGATCGCGGCCTTCCTCGTAGACGGCAAGGAAGCCGGGGAACTTCACGACCTGCCCAGTGGCGCGCAGCTCGTGCTTGCCGGTGCCTTCACGCAACGTGACGGTGGTGCGTTCGATGAGCGCGGAAGCCATCTGGCTCGCCATCGCGCGCTTGTAGATGAGGTCGTAGAGCTGCGCTTCGTCACCGCTGCCGTAGCGGTCGTTGCCGAAATCGGTCGGGCGGATCGCTTCGTGCGCTTCCTGCGCGTTCTTGGCCTTGGTTTCGTAGTGGCGGGGCTTTTCCGGCAGGTAGTGCCCGGAATAGCGCTTGCTGATCGCGGCGCGCGCGGCGCTGATCGCGCTCGAATCCATCTGCACGCCGTCGGTCCGCATGTAGGTGATCGCGCCGGCCTCGTAGAGCGTCTGGGCGACGCGCATGGTGTGGCTGGCGGAGAAACCGAGCTTGCGCGCGGCTTCCTGCTGGAGCGTGGAGGTGGTGAACGGCGGATAGGGATTGCGGCGGGTCGGCCGGGTCTCGACATCCTCGACCCGGAAGGTCGCGGCCTCGACGGTCGCCTTGGCGCGCTGGGCAATGCCTTCATTGCCGAGCGAAAGGCGCTCCAGTTTCTCGCCCTCGAAGCGCACGAGGCGGGCCTTGAACGGGGTGCCGCCCTGCTCAAGCGTGGCGACGACCGACCAATACTCCTGCGCCTTGAAGGTCTCGATCTCGCGCTCGCGCTCGACGATCAGGCGCAGCGCGACGGACTGGACGCGGCCGGCGGACTTGGCGCCGGGCAGCTTGCGCCAGAGGACGGGCGAAAGCGTGAAACCGAACAGGTAATCGAGCGCGCGGCGGGCGAGATAGGCGTCGATGAGATCCTGATCGAGTTCGCGCGGGTGCTTCATGGCGTCCGTAACGGTCGCCTTGGTGATCGCGTTGAAGGTAACGCGCTCGACTTCCTTGGGCAGCGCCTTGCGCTTCGCCAGCAGCTCGCGCACGTGCCAAGAAATCGCCTCGCCCTCGCGGTCGGGGTCGGTGGCGAGGATCAGTCGGTCGGCGGCCTTGGCCGAATCGACGATCGCCTTCACCCGCGCCGCCTTGTCGCCATAGAGTTCCCAATCCATCGCGAAGTCCTCGTCCGGGCGAACCGAGCCGTCCTTCACAGGCAGGTCGCGGACATGGCCGTAGGACGCGAGGACCTTGAAGCCGGGACCGAGATACTTCTCGATGGTCTTGGCCTTGGCCGGGGATTCGACGATGACAAGCTGCATGGGCGAGGATGGACTTTCGAGGCCTTACACGTACGCGCGAGGGTGGGGAGGTTTTGCCCCCACCGTCAAGCGCCGCGTTCTGCGCAGCTTTGCGAGAAAGTCCAGTCCGTAACGCGTGCTGTCACTTGAGGCGGTTGATCTGGCCGATCAGCCCATCGTTGGCGAGTTCAGGCGAGCGAGACGCGCCCGCCCGCGTGCCGAACGAGCCGCCCGGCCAGTTCCAGCTCGATCAGTGCCATTTGCACCGCCCCTGCGCTCGCACCGCTCTGCCGGATCAGTTCGTCGGTGGCGACCGGAGCCATACCGAGCAAGTGGGCGATGTCAGCCGGACCATCTTCCGCATCCCCTTGAGGCGCGAACTGCACCGGGCCCTCGTCCATCGCCGTCCAGATGGGCTCGCGCAGCTTGAGCCGCGAGGGGCCATCGAAGCGTTCGAGCAGTTCGGCGATGTCGTCCGCCGACTGGACGAGGATCGCGCCGTCGCGGATCAGTTCGTTGCAGCCGCGCGAGCGGCTGTCGAGCGGGGAGCCGGGCACGGCCATGACCTCGCGGCCCGCCTCGGCGGCGAGGCGGGCGGTGATGAGCGAGCCGGAACGCGGGGCGGCTTCGACGACGACGGTGCCTGCAGCGAGCCCGGCGATGATGCGGTTGCGGAACGGGAAGTGACGCGCGAGCGGCTCGGTACCCGGGGGCATTTCGGCAAGGAGAAGACCGCGCACGGCGATGTCCTCCTGCAGTTCGGCGTGGTCGGGCGGGTAGGTGACGTCGATCCCGCTGGCGATCACGCCGATGGTGCCGCCGCCTTTGTCCATGGCGGCAAGCGCACCGCGGTGCGCAGCCGCATCGATCCCGCGCGCGAGGCCCGAGACCACCGCGTAGCCGCGCGCGGCGAGCGAGGCGCCATAGTCGCGGGCGAGGCGGCAGGCACCGGCAGAGGCATTGCGCGCGCCGACGAGGGCAACCGCCCCCTGCCCCAGCAGCGAAAGGTCACCGCGATACGTCAGCACCGGCGGCGGGGTTTCCAGAGCGGCAAGGAGGCGGGGATAGGCAGGGTCATCGTGGAAGAGGTAATGGCCGCCCGCTGCTTGCAACCGCTCCATTTCAGCCACGATCCGCTCGCGCGGGACATGGCGATAGAGCGCGCCGCTGCGCCCGGCGATATCGGGCAGCGCTTCCAGCACCTTCGCTGCACCGCCGAAGCGGCGCATGAGGTGATAGTAGCTGACCGGGCCGATACCGGCGGAGCGCAAGACGCTGAGCCGCGCGAACACTTCGGCTTCGGACAGCGCTGGCGCGGCGAGGTTCATCCCTTGCTGCCAATGCGCGGTTCGGTCCCGGCGCGAAGGCGGGCGATGTTGGCGCGGTGGAGCCAGATCACCAGCAGCGCGATGGCGGCCAGCACCGGAGCGTAAGCCGGATAGCCGAGCACCTTAGCTGCGATCGGCGCCGCGATCACCGCGCAAAGGCCGCCGAGCGAGGAAATGCGCGTGGCCGCGAGCATGCCCAGCCAGACCACGGCATAGGCAAGCCCGATCGGCCAGGCGAGACCGAGCGCAACGCCCATGGTCGTGGCGACGCCCTTGCCACCATTGAAACGCAGCCAGACCGGGAAGCAGTGGCCGATGACGGCGGCGAAGGCGGCCAGCGCTTCTGTCCCCAGGAACAGTTGGCGCGCGAGGATGACGGCCGCCGCGCCCTTGGCCAGATCGAGCAGAAGCGTTGCCGCGGCGAGGCCCTTCCGACCCGTGCGCAGGACATTGGTGGCCCCGATATTGCCCGAGCCTATGCTGCGCAGGTCCCCCGCGCCGTAGAAGCTCGTGAGCAGGAGGCCGAAGGGCACCGAGCCCAGCAGATAGGCCAAGGCGACGATGCCGATTAGGTAAGCGAATGCCATGATCATGCCCCAACCCTTAACCGCCGCCGGGCACAAAGGGGAGAGGCCTGCTTTTCTTTTTGCCGCCGTTCCCGATAGAAGAGTCGCGATGACCGTCGATCCTGCCGCCCCGATCCTGATGTTCGATTCCGGCGTCGGCGGACTGTCCGTTCTGGGCAAGGTGCGCACACTCCTCCCGCAGGCGCCGGTCATGTACGTCTCGGACAATGCGGGCCTTCCCTACGGCAGCAAGACCGAGGCGCAGATCGCGGCGCGCGTTTCGGGGCTGCTGGGGCGGCTGACCGAGCGGTATCACCCTCGCCTCGTCTGCATCGCCTGCAACACCGCAAGCACGATCGCGCTCGCATCGGTGCGCGAAGTGCTTGAAGTGCCGATCGTGGGGACGGTGCCCGCGATCAAGCCGGCGGCGGCCATGACGCAGACGGGCGTGATCGGCCTGCTCGGCACCGAGGCGACGATCCGGCAGGGCTATGTCGACCGATTGGAAGCGGAGTTCGCCGCCGACAAGCGCCTACTGCGCCACGGTGCGCCCGAACTGGTCGCCGCAGCCGAAGGCAAGCTGCGCGGCGAACCGGTCGATCCGGCGGTGTTCGCGCGTGCTGCAGCGGCACTGCGCGCGATGCCCGACGGGGCGCGAATCGACACCGTGGTGCTTGCCTGCACGCACTTCCCGCTGCTGGAGGCGGAGCTCGCCGAGGCCTTCGGGCCGGGCGTGCGCTTCGTCGACGGGTCGGACGGGATCGCGCGGCGAATCGCTTTCCTTACCGAGGGGCAAGCCTGGGCGCCGGGCAAGACCGGGGACCTTGCGCTGTTCACCAAGGACGATCCGGACGATGCGAAACTGATGCCGGCACTGGCTCGCTATGGCCTTCGCCAGCGGCTGGTGTTCTGACCGGATCGGGGTTATTGCACCGCACCATGCTGAACCGGATTGCCTTGCTGCTGATCCTGATCGTGGCGGTGCCATACTATTGGCTGCTGATGGATCCGGGCCCCACGTCTGTCGCGCCGTGCGATATCGACATTGCGCGTCTGCGCACACTCGCCGACAGCCAGAAGGGGCCGCGTCCGGTCGCGATCGAATATGCCGCCGTCGCGACCAATTCCGAGCCCGGCACGTACCTCATTGCAGGCGGCGGGTTGCGCAGCGAGCAGACCGGCGTGTTCGTGTGGCGCCTGCTCACGCCGGGCGGGGATACGATCATCAACGTCGGTCTGACCAAGGACCAGGCCGCGACCTGGGGCTATGACAACTACCGTCCGGAAATCCAGAAGACCGCCGAGAGCTGGCTGCTCGCGGCGCGGCGTGTCATCTTCACCAGTGAGGATCTCGACCATATTGGCGGACTTGTGACCCTGCTGGTCGAAGATCGTTCGGTTGCAAAAAAGCTGATCGGCAATCCGCAGCAGCTGGAGACCATCAAGGCGCTCTTTCCCAGCTTCACGCAGACCATCACTCCCGCCCCTGCCGGCCTGATGGCCCCTTACGCCTATGCCGCCATCGCGCCGGGCATCGCGATTGTCCGCACCCCGGGTTTTATGGGTGGCGCGCAGATGGTCTACGTCCGCCTGCAGGATGGCCGCGAGTATCTGTTTGCTGGCGACACGGCCCCGATGCGGCGCAATGTCGAATGGCAGCGCCCCCGGTCACGCTATGCAGCGGAATGGGTCGGCCGTGAGGATCGCCGGCAGACGCTGGCGTGGATCAAGGGGCTGGCGAGGCTCAAAGAACGCGAACCGGGGCTGAAGATTGTCTACGGCCACGACCTCGGCTGGTTGCAGGATCAGGCAGAGGGGCCACGTTTTGCCGCTGCGCCACCCACCCGGCTTCCCGTGAGAGAGCACAAGAGCGCGCGATAGGGCGTTGTGCCCTCCCGGGATATGACCGAAATGCCGCTGGCGTTGCCCGGACAAGCGGCGTAAAGCGCCGCTCGCTTCGGGCTTGCGTCGGTTCGAAGACAGTCACAGCGCCCCAAGGACCCCCGGTTCCGTGAGCGCGCTGCGCACAGGGTTGTGGCAACTGGTTCATGAGGAGCCGCGGGTGAATTACGATCAGGTTTTCGATTCCGCGATCGAGCGTCTGCATACTGAAGGTCGTTACCGCGTCTTTATCGATATCCTGCGCAACAAGGGCGCCTATCCCAACGCGCGCTGCTTCGCCGGACACAATGGCCCCAAGCCGATCACTGTGTGGTGCTCGAACGACTACCTCGCGATGGGCCAGCACCCGAAGGTCATCGGCGCGATGGAAGAAGCACTGCACGATGTCGGCGCCGGCTCGGGCGGCACGCGCAACATCGGCGGCAATACGCATTACCACGTCGATCTGGAAGCCGAACTGGCGGACCTCCATGGCAAGCAGGGCGCGCTGCTGTTCACCTCGGGCTATGTCTCGAACGATGCCACTTTATCGACGCTCGCCAAGATCCTGCCCGGCTGCGTGATCTTCTCGGACGAGCTCAACCATGCCAGCATGATCGCGGGCATCCGCAATTCGGGCGCTGAAAAGCGCGTGTTCCGCCACAACGACGTGGACCATCTCGAAGAGCTGCTGGCCGAGGCCGATCCGGCGCTGCCCAAGCTCATCGCGTTCGAAAGCGTCTATTCGATGGACGGCGACGTCGCCCCGATCCACGCGATCTGCGATCTGGCCGAAAAGTACAACGCCCTCACCTATATCGACGAAGTCCACGCCGTGGGCATGTACGGCGCGCGCGGCGGCGGGATTTCGGAGCGTGACGAGGCGGCCCACCGCATCGACATCATCGAGGGCACGCTGGGCAAGGCGTTCGGCGTCATGGGCGGCTATATCGCGGCCGACGCGCGGATCATCGACGTGATCCGGAGCTATGCGCCGGGCTTCATCTTCACCACTTCGCTTTCGCCGGTGCTGGCGGCCGGCGTGCTGGCGGCGGTGCGCCACCTCAAGGCCTCGAGCGTCGAGCGCGAGGGCCAGCAGGCAGCGGCGGCGTTCCTCAAGAAGGCCTTTGCCGAGGCCGGTCTGCCGGTGATGCCGTCCACTACCCACATCGTGCCGCTGATGGTGGGCGATCCGGTGCGGGCCAAGAAGGTCAGCGACATCCTGCTCGCCGAGTACGGCGTCTATGTGCAGCCGATCAACTATCCGACCGTTCCGCGCGGCACCGAGCGCCTGCGCTTCACGCCCGGCCCCGCGCATACGGAGGCGATGATGATCGAGCTGACCCATGCGCTGGTCGAGATCTGGCAGCGGCTTGAACTGGACATGCGCAAGGCCGCGTGAGCCTGCAGCAACCTTGACATAGGCAATTGCACGCGAGTTCAGGGCCAGGGAATAATTCTCAGGCGCGACAAAGTTTTGCTGACGCGATGGGCGGTCGGCGGCTCCCCTTGCCTCACCCTTAGCAACATGGATTAACACTTTTGGGCAAATTCAAAGGGTTGTCACATCCGAAGTGGTGAGTAATTTATATTCCTCCAATATGGGGGAAATTATGTTGCTCAATCACCCGTGCCGCTCATCCCTGTTTGTTGCTGCCTCGACCCTTGCGCTAGCTGCTTACCTCCCGACCTCTGCATGGGCGCAGGCCAAGCCCCAGAGCCCCGCGACGCCTGACACGACCGCTACCACCCTGGCGCCGGATACGACCGACATCGTCGTCACGGGTACGCGTCTGCGCCGTACCGATTACCAGACCGCGAGCCCCACGGTTTCCTTCGGCAAGGATCTGCTTGAGAAGCAGGGCGTCACCAATGTGACCACCTTCCTGACCGCGAGCCTGCCCGCGCTGGTCGGATCCGAGACCTCGCGCGACAACTCGGGTGATCGCGCCGGGATCGGCTATACCGGCCTTAACCTCCTCAATTTGCGCAATCTGGGTGTCGATCGCACGCTGGTCCTGATCAACGGGCGTCGCCAGGTGTCCGGCGTCCAAGGCTCGCAGGCCGTCGACATCAACACGATCCCGGTCAGCCTGATCGAACGCGTCGACGTGCTCACCGGCGGCGCCTCGGCGATCTATGGTGCGGACGGCGTGACCGGCGTGGTCAACTTCGTGCTCAAGCAGAACTTCGAAGGCATCGCCGCGCAGGCGCAGGCCGGGATCAGCAAGTATGGCGATGCCGGCGACCGCTTTGCTGCACTGACGCTTGGCAAGAATCTCGCAGGTGGTCGCGGCAACGTGACACTGGCCTACGAATACGGCGCCAGCGACCGCCTGCAGACGCGCGACCGCCCGCAGTTCACCGGCTCGCGCGCGATCACCTTCGTCCGCAACCCGGACTACACGCCGAACACGCCGGGTGTTTACAGCCGTATTCCGCTGAATGATGTGCGTTATGAGTGGTCGTCGCGACAGGGCGCCATTGATGTGAACTTCGACGGGGTTCCCGATTTCCGCGGCGACGGTGCGGTGTACAACCTCGGCACCTCGATCCCCGGCGGCTATTCGCGCGGCAGCGACGACACACTGGTTTCAGACTACGGCAACGACCTGCTGCCTTCGATCAAGCGCCACGTGGTGAACTTCAACGCCCGCTTCGAAGTCTCGCCGGCGCTCAAGCTGTTTGTCGAGACCAAGTACGCGAACACGAAGTCCTATTCGCTCGGGCAGCCGACGTTCGACTATTACATCTTCGTGCCGCAGGATAATCCTTATATCCCCGCGAGCATCCAGGCAGCGATCGATCCAGCCAATGGCGGCGTTCTCATCACGCGCGACAACTTCGATCTCGGCCAGCGCGGCGAGAACATCAAGCGCGAGACATTCCGTTCGGTGATCGGCGCGGAAGGCGATCTGTCCTCGTCGCTGCACTACGAAGTGTCCTACGTCTTCGGCCACACGGACGTGACCAACCGCTTTGTCAACGACCGCTACACCGATCGCTTCAACGCCGCGCTTGATGCCGTGCGCGATCCGGCGACAGGTCAGATCACCTGCCGTGTCAATCTCGATCCGACAGCGGCTGCCGCGGTGACGTTCAAGCCGGGTGAATGCCGTCCGATCAATCTCTTCGGCGAAGGCCGCAGCGATCCGGCGGGCGTCGATTTCGTGCGCGCCAACACGACCGAGCGCTCGCGCATCACCCAGCACGTGGTGAACGCCTCGCTATCCGGCGACACGCGCAGCTTCTTCAATCTTCCGGGCGGCCCGGTCGGTTTCGTGGTCGGCGGCGAATACCGCAAGGAAAGCTCCAGCTTCGTACCCGATCCGCTTGAGCAGCAGGGCCTCACCTTCTCAAACAAGCTGGGCATCACGCGCGGCAAGTTCGATGTGAAGGAAGCCTTCGCCGAGCTTGATCTGCCGCTGCTGAAGGACAAGCCGTTCTTCCATGTGCTCGATGTGAGCGGCGCGGTGCGCTATGCGGATTACTCCTCGACCGGTGGCGCGACGACCTGGAAGGTAGATGCGGCCTGGGCTCCCATTCCCGACATCCGCTTCCGCGGCACGATCTCGCAGGCGGTACGCGCGCCCAACATCGGCGAGCTTTATGGTGCGGCCGGGCAGACTTTCACGTTCTTCGACGATCCCTGCCTGCCCTCCAACATCGGCCTCGGCACTGCTAATCGTGCCGCCAACTGCAATGCCCTGCTCACGGCCGCAGGACTGACGCCGGACCAGATTGCCAACTTCGAGGACACCCGTACGGTCAACATCTCGGGCACCAGCGGCGGCAATCCCAACCTCCAGCCCGAAAAGGCCCGGACGTGGACCGCCGGCGTGGTCATTCAGCCGAGCTTTGTGCGCGGCCTAGCGATTGCGCTCGACTGGTATGACATCAAGCTCAAGCAGGCGATCAACACGGTCGATGCACAGAAGCTGGCCGAGCTGTGCGTCGACCAGCCAACGATCAACAATCCGTTCTGCGCATCGCTGGTGCGTGCGCAGGGCAGCGGCCTGATCGTGGACTATACCGTGCAGCCACAGAATGTCGCCGCGTTCCGCACCTCGGGCCTCGAGCTCAACGTGAACTACGCATTCCGGCTCGAGAAGATCGGCGACTTCCAGCTGAAGTTTGTCGGCAACTACCTGAACACGCTGACCTTCGTCGATTCGCCGGGCGCCGCGCCGCGCAGCACGCTGGGCGAGACCTATCAGCCGCAGTATCAGGCCTTCGTGAACCTGTCGTACCAGACCGGTCCGCTCGGCTTCAACTACAGCGTTTCGTGGTGGGACAAGACCCGGCGCTACTCGGCCGACCGCACCAACGGCAACCCGAACTACGTCGATCCCAAGTACGCGTGGTACAAGGAGCGCTGGGTGCACAACATCTCGGCCAACTTCACCGTCAACAAGACGATGGAGTTCTACGGCGGCGTGAACAACCTGTTCAACCAGCAGCCGGACATCGGCTCAAACACTTATCCGACCGAGACAAGCGGGACGTCGTTCTACGCGGGCTTCCGCGCCAAGTTCTGACGAGCTGCGGGGAGAGCGGGCATCCTGCCCCTCCCCCATCTCGACCCGACAAAAAGAAAGGCCCCGCAATTGCTTGCGGGGCCTTTCGCTTGCGACCCGGACTTCATCCGGCTTATCAAAGCTTCAGCGCAGCGACACCACGTTGTCCGACACGCGCGGATCGCGGCGGTCACCGCGGTACTGGCTGGCCATCGGCTCATCCGACACTTCGTAGACATCAGTCGCGCCGAAGCCGTTGAACGCGGTCTTCATTGCCGCGCCATAGGCGCCGAGCATGCCGATCTCGATGAAATCGCCCGCCTTGATGTCCGCCGGAAGCGCGAAAGGCCCTTCCATGCGGTCCATGTCGTCGCAGGTGGGACCCCAGAAGCTGAAGTCCTCGGTTTCGGTCTCGCCGTCCTCGTTCGCCGCGCTTTCGCGCAGCAGGCGGACAGGGAAGCGCCAGCCGACATGCGCCGCATCGAACAGTGCGCCATAGGCGCCGTCGTTGATGAACAGCTCGGTGCCGCGGCGGCGTTCGACGCGCACGATCATCGAATTGTACTCGGCGCAGAGCGCGCGGCCCGGCTCGCACCACAGTTCGGCCGAATACGAGACCGGCAGCGATTCATAGGTGCGGTCGATCACGCCGAAGTAGTCCTCCAGCGGCGGAGGCTCCATGCCCGGATAGATCGACGGGAAGCCGCCGCCGACATCGATGATGTCAACCGTGACCGAGGCATCGACAATCGCCGCGCGGACGCGCTCGAGCGCCTGGACATAGGCGTGCGGGCTCATCGACTGGCTGCCGACATGGAAGCAGACACCGAGCGAATCGGCGACCTGGCGGGTGGCCTGCAAAAGCTCTGCCGCGCCCGTGAGATCGCAGCCGAACTTCGAGGCGAGGCTGAGCTCCGAATATTCCGACGAGACGCGCAGGCGCACGCACAACGTCAGGTCTTCGGGCAGCACGCCATTATTGGCAGCCGTCGTGGCCTCGCGGATCTTTTCCAGTTCCTCGACCGAATCGAGGCTGAACACGCGCACGTCGTGGTCGCGGTAGGCCTCGGTGATCGCGCTCGGCGTCTTGACCGGATGCATGAAGCACAGCGTCGCCGCCGGCACCGCCGCGCGCGCCATGCGCACTTCGGCGATCGAGGCCACGTCGTAATGCGTGATCCCGGCATCCCACAGCACGCGGAGCAGCTCCGGCGAGGGATTGGCCTTTACCGCATAGAGCGAGCGCCCCGGAAACTTCTCGACGAAGAAACGGGCAGCGCGCGCAGCAGCGTGCGGTCGGTTCAGAATGGCGGGTTGGTCAGGCGCGAAGGCGCCCGCTACAGCCAATGCGTCAGGATGGATGTGCAACTCAAGGGACCCCCAAACGGAAAATTGAGACAAAGCTGCCTTGCGGTTTGGAAGTCCCCATGGGGCAGCGAGGGGGTAAATAGCCCCCCCGCCCTGAACATCAAGTGAAAAAATGGGCACCTCATGTTGATGTCACAAACATGAAACATTTTTACGCCGAGGCGCCCAAAATCCTTACGCCATCAAGGCTTGCGCCAAAGCGCCCCAGGCGGGGACCGAGTGCGGATCGTTGGCGAGACTCGTCGCGATCGGGTGCGAGGCGAATCGCGCCACGACCATTTCGGCGACAGGATCGATCCACAAGGTCTGTCCGTGGATTCCGCGCGCGGTGAAGCATCCGTGGTTGTCGTGCGCGTGCCACCACTGGCTGCCATAGCTCCAGCCCGGCAGATCGGGATAGGTCGCCTTCGGGAAGTGCGCGGGATTGCCGCCGGTGCGGATGCGCGCGACGTCCGCTTCGGGTATCACGCCGAGACCGCCCAGGCGCATCGACTCGCCGAAGCGCAGCAGGTCCTCGAGCCGCAGATTGAGCCCGCCACCGGCAAATGGCGTGCCGATCTCGTCGACTATCAGGTAAGCATCGCCCAGCATGCCGAGTGGCTGCCAGAGGCGTTCGCTGAGGATCCGGGGAAGCGGCTTGCCCTCGATGCGGGTGATGATCCAGGCCAGAACATCGGTGTTGGGCGTGCGGTAGGTGAACTTCTCGCCGTGGACTCCGGCTCCGGGTACGGTTGTCAGATAGTTCCAGAGATTGCGCGCACCGCCATAGCCTGCGGGGCGCGGCGTGAGGCCGAGCGCGGCGCTGTAGGCTCCGATGCCCGAATTGGGGTCGGTATAGTCCTCGGAATAGTCCAGCGCGGTCGTCATATGGAGGACCTGCGCGATGGTGGCGCTGCCGAAACCGCTGGAGGCGAGTTCGGGAATGACTTCATCGACGCGGGCGGCCAGATCGACTCGCCCCTCCCCCACGAGCATTTCAAGCGGGGTGCCGACGAAGCTCTTGGTCACCGAAAAGGCGATATGGCGGGTGAGCGGGCCGGTGACGCCGAACCAGCGCTCGAAGACCACGGTGCCCTTGTGCAGCACGAGGATACCGTCGGTAAAGTTGCGGATGAGCGCTTCCTCGATGCTCATCGCCTCGTCTGCGCCGATCGGCGTGAAGCGCACCTCCGCAAGCTCAGGCCGCAGCGCGCGGGGATAGGGGGTGCCGGTGCCGCCTGCCGCAACATTGGCGCTGGCGACGAAGCTGCGCATGTTGGAATAGGACCAGCGGATCATCGGGAAGCGCATGTGATCGGCGCGGGCGGCCAGGATGCGCTTCTCCGGCGGCGGCGGCGCGCCGACCATCCAGCCCATCGTCACCGGGTCGCTTGTAACGCCGTCCAGCACTTCGCCTGCCATCTGCACTCTCCACATCCTGTTATCAGTTGCGGAGACGATGCCTCAGGAAACACGATCCCGGAAGGCCTCCCACGAAAATCGCTTCACGCATTCGAGCGTGTCGGTCTCGCTGTCCCACAGCCAGATCGAAGGCAGCGGCACGCCGTTGAAGGTCGTGGTCTTCACCATCGAGTAGTGCGCCTGATCGAGGAAGGCGAAGCGGGTACCGGACTCGGCAAGGCCGGGCTTGCGGTAATCGCCGATGACGTCACCGGCGAGGCACGAGGGGCCGCCCAGCCGGACCGGGGCATCGCCCTCACCGTCTTCGTACTCGTCGATAGGCAGTTCGCCGAGCATCGCGGGGCGATAGGGCGCCTCGATCACATCGGGCATATGGCAGGTGGCCGAGATGTCGGTGATGCCAAGCTGCATGCCGTTCCAGTGCGTGTCGAGCACGGTGCCGACAAGGATGCCGGCGTCGAGCGCCACGGCCTCGCCGGGTTCGAGATAGATCTCGCAGCCCGTCTCTTCGCGCACAGCCTTCAGAAACGCGATGAGGTCTTCACGCTGGTAGTCGGCGCGGGTGATGTGATGGCCACCGCCGAAATTGAGCCACTTGAGCTGGCCAAAGAACGGCGTGATGCGCGGCTTCAGTGCTTCCCACGTGCGCTGGAGCGGCTCGAAATCCTGCTCGCACAGCGTGTGGAAGTGGAGGCCGGAAACGCCTTCGAGATGCTCCGGCTTCAGCTGGTCGACCGGGAAGCCGAGGCGCGAATGCGGCGCGCACGGATCATAGCGCGGTACTTCACCTTCGGCGTGCAAGGGATTGATGCGAAGGCCGATATCGAAGGGTTCACCGGCAGCACGCGCTGCCGCGATCTGTTCGGCAAAGCGCGCATGCTGCCCCGGCGAATTGAAGATCACATGATCGGAGTGCTGGAGGATCTCGGGCAAGTCCTCCGCCTTGTAGGCCGCGCAGTAGGTCGCGATCTCACCGGCGTAGTGATCCGCCGCGAGCCGCGCCTCCCACAGGCCCGAGGTGCAGACGCCGTCGAGGTATTCCCCGATCAGCGGGGCAACACGCCACATCGAGAAGGCCTTGAGCGCGGCGAGGACCTTGATCCCGGCGCGGTCCCGCACATCGGCGAGAATGGCGAGATTCTGCCTGAGGCGTGCGGCATCGACGACAAAGGCGGGGCTGTCGACGCGGTTCAGGTCGAAATGGGCGAAGGCGCCCGGATCGCCGGCTCTGGTTTCCATTGTTTCCCTCTCGCCTCCCTGACCGGGGACGTCTCGACCGTCAGAACGCCAGCGGCCCCTCAAGCTCCTTCACCTGCCAGGGCAGGCCGTGCTTGTTCAGCATGTCCATATAGGGATCGGGATCGAACTGTTCGATGTTGAACACGCCCGCACCGCCCCACGTGCCCGTCACCAGCATCGCTGCGCCGATCATGGCAGGCACACCGGTGGTGTAGCTGATCGCCTGGTTGCCGGTTTCAGCATAGGCCTCTTCGTGGTCGCAGATGTTGTAGATGTAGAAAGTCTTCTCCACCCCGTCCTTCAGGCCCGTGGCGATATCGCCGATGTTGGTCTTGCCCTTGGTCAGCGCGCCGAGGCTGGCGGGTTCGGGCAGCACGGCCTTGAGGAACTGGAGCGGAACGATTTCCTTGCCCTCGTAGATGACCGGGTCGATGCGCGTCATGCCCACGTTCTGCAGCACGGTGAGGTGCGTGATATAGGCATCGCCGAACGTCATCCAGAAGCGGATGCGCTCGATCTCGGGCAGGTGATGCGCGAGGCTTTCGAGCTCCTCGTGGTACATCAGGTACATGTTCTTGGGGCCGACGCCTTCGAAATCGAAGGTCTGCTTGATCGTCAGCGCGGGCGTTTCGACCCATTCGCCCTTTTCCCAGCGGCGCGCGGGCGCGGTCACTTCGCGGATGTTGATTTCCGGGTTGAAGTTGGTGGCGAAAGGCTGGCCATGGTCGCCCCCGTTGCAATCGAGGATGTCGAGCGTGCGGATCGTATCCAGCTTGTGCTTCTTGAGCCAGGTCGCGAAGACCGAGGTCACGCCCGGATCGAAGCCCGAACCGAGCAGCGCGGTGAGGCCGGCCGCCTTGAAGCGCTCCTGATAGGCCCACTGCCACTTGTATTCGAACTTGGCCTCGTCGATCGGCTCGTAGTTCGCGGTGTCCATGTAATTGACCCCGGCGGCGAGGCAGGCCTCCATGATGTTGAGGTCCTGATAGGGCAGCGCGAGATTGCAGACGAGCGCAGGCTTGAGCTCGTTCAGCAGTGCAGTCGTCGCGGCGACGTCGTCGGCATCGAGTGCGTAGGTCGCGACATCGCGGCCGGTGCGCTCCTTGACCGAGGCGGCAATCGCCTCGCACTTCGACAACGTGCGGCTGGCGAGCACGACTTCGCTGAAGATATCGGGGTTCATCGCCATCTTGTGAACGGCAACCGAGCCGACGCCGCCTGCGCCGATGACAAGGACCTTGGCCATAGGAAAACTCCAAACCGGACCGGCACAGCGTGTGCTGGCGCTTCGAAAGCGGTGCCTTTAGGGTATGCGCATGACAAACCCAAGTCCCCAATTGAGCCCTGCCCCTTCAGTCCGCGAGCCGACGCGCGAGGGCGTGCTGCGTGCCGCTGCCAAAGTGAGCGCACTGGTGCCGCATACGCCGCTGCTGGCGCTGGAGCTGCCGGATGGCGGAACGGTGTGGTGTAAGGCCGAGAACCTGCAACCGATGGGCGCGTTCAAGATCCGCGGGGCCTGGCACCGGCTGACCGATCTGACCGAGGAAGAACGCGCGAGCGGCGTTGTAGCCGTTTCGAGCGGCAACCATGCGCAGGGTGTCGCCTGGGCGGCGCGGCGGCTGGGGATCGCGGCGACCATCGTGATGCCCTCCGATGCGCCGCAAGTGAAGCTTTCGGAGACCAAGCGGCTCGGCGCCGAAGTCGTGCTCTATGAACGGCTGACGCAATCACGCGATGCGATTGCCGCAGAAATCTGCGCTGCGCAGGGCAGCGTGCTGGTCCATGCCTATGGCGATCCGTGGGTGATCGAGGGCCAGGGCAGCACCGGCATCGAACTGGCGAGCCAGATGGAGTGCTTTGCGGGCGGCGGACCGACACGCATCGTGACGCCTTGCGGCGGCGGCGGGCTTGCATCCGGCCTTGCCATCGCCTGTCCAGACGCCGAGGTCGTGCCGGTGGAGCCCGAAGGCTGGGACGATATCGCGCGCAGTCTGGCGGGCGGCGAGATCGTCGGCGTCGGCGCCAATCCGCCGCCGACAGCCTGCGATGCGCTGCAGACCATGGCGACCTTCCCGATCAACTTCGCCGTCATGACGTCACACCATATGGAGGGCGTAGCGGTGAGCGAGGCAGAGGTACGCGCGGCGCAGGTCTATGCCTTCCGCAAGCTGAGGCTGGTGGTCGAGCCGGGCGGCGCGGCGGCATTGGCGGCGGTGCTGGCGGGCAAGGTTCCGGCGGACCGGCGGACGGCGGTGATCCTCTCCGGCGGCAACGTCGATCCGGCCGCGTTTGCCAAAGTGATCGCGGACACCTGATCGGTTGCATTTGACAATCGATCTCCGAGCCGTCACTCCTGTCACAAACGTGGCAGCGGGGTGTTCTGACCATGCAGAAGGAAGTGCTGGCGCCGGCCGCCGTGCTGGTGCTGTGGACATTCGTGATGCTGACCTGGCTTGCCACCAGCCGCCTTCCCGCGCTCAAGCGGATGGGCGGGCTCGCCGATGCAAAGCCGGGTGGACGCGGACAGGATCTCGAAGGCGTGATTCCACCGCAGATCAACTGGAAGTCGCACAATTATACCCACCTGCTTGAGCAGCCGACGCTGTTCTATGCGGTGAGCATCATCATTGCCCTGACCGGCGCGACGAAGATCGATGTGGTGCTGGCATGGGGCTACGCGGGTCTCAGAATCATCCACTCGCTGTGGCAGGCGCTCGTCAACACGATCCCGGTGCGCCTCACGCTCTTCGTGGTGTCGACCGGTCTGCTGCTGGCGCTGGCGATCCGCGCCGCGGAGAACACGCTTTTACCTTGAACAACCAAAAATGGAGGGGACCGCAATGACGGGCATGGAAATTCTGAAACCGGTAGTGGCGCTGACGGCCTGGACGATGGTGATGTGGATATGGATGTACGCCACGCGTATCCCGGCGATAAACGCGTTGCCCAAGTCCGATGATCCGAAGGCAGATGTAGGCTGGACGGGTGCCAAGCTAGAAGCGCTGATTCCTCCGCATATCCAGTGGAAAGCGCACAATTACAATCATCTGCATGAAGCACCTACGGTGTTCTATGCAGTGGCGATCGTTCTGGCGATCATCGGCCAGGGCGATGGGGTCAACATGATGATCGCATGGGCCTATGTGGGCCTGCGCGTGATCCACTCGATCTTCCAGTCGACCGTGAACAAGGTCGCGCCGCGCTTCATCCTGTTTGCGCTGTCGAGCGTGGCGCTGATGGCGCTCGTACTCCACGCCGCGATGGCGGTGTTCACGGCCTGACGAACAGGCTCGCCAGCTCGACGTGGGTGGACCAACGGAACTGGCCCACCGGCACGAGCCCGGCGAGCTTGTAGCCGCTTTCGATCAGGGTGACGGCATCCTTGGCCCAACTGGCCGGGTTACAGCTGATGTAGACCACGCGCGGGACGACCGACTGCGCGAGTTGCAAAACCTGTTCGCGCGCCCCCGCGCGGGGCGGATCAAGCAGGACCGCGGCGAAGCGGTCGAGTTCGGCCTTCTGCAGCGGATTGCGGAACAAGTCGCGATGCAGCGAATGGACCGGCTTGCCGTGCATGCGGGCAGCCGCCTGGCAGGCGAGATGCGCGTCGCGGGCAGCTTCCACGGCAAGTACCT
Organism: Novosphingobium sp. AAP93; assembly: GCF_001296055.1. NCBI lineage: Bacteria > Pseudomonadati > Pseudomonadota > Alphaproteobacteria > Sphingomonadales > Sphingomonadaceae > Novosphingobium > Novosphingobium sp. AAP93. The sequence goes on along the minus strand of NZ_LJHZ01000110.1, from coordinate 5,000 downwards.
TGGTGCCGGGCCCTGCGAGGGCAAAGGCGAATGTGCCGAGGCCCGAAAACAGGTCTGCCACCGTATTGGCGCCCGCCAGCCATTCGCGCGCGGCGGCGACCAGGGCATCCTCGCCATCACGCGTCGCCTGCAGGAAAGCGCCCGGCGGCAGGCCGACCGGCACGCCGCCGAGCGTTACCGTAACGGGGTCGGGTTCCCACACTGTCTCGGGTCCGTCGCCTTGATCGAGGGTCAGCCGCGCAATCCGGTTGTCGCGCGCGAAGTCGAGCAGAGCTTCGGTCTGGGCAAGACCTTCCATCGTCAGCCCGGCGAGATCGACGGTTGGGCCCTGATCGGCCAGCGTCAGTGCGATATCGGCGGCGAGGCTGCGGCCGCCACGCGCCTCCAGCAGGAGGCGGCTCGGCGGGACCAGCGCGGCGAGTTCGGGTGCGAGGACCGGGCATTCCCTGAGGTCGACGATCTTGTGCGAGCCTGCCTCACGGAAGCCGAGAACGACGCGCTTACCGATGGCCTGCGCATGGAGCGTGGCGCGGCGGCGGGTATGTGCTTGAGAGAGATGCGGCGGCGACACATGGCCCGGATCCAGCCCCTGCCCCCGCGCCGCGCCTTCGACACGGCCCGCGACATAGGCAGCCAATGCGCTCTCGGAGAGGTGCTGAAGCTGGCACCCGCCACAGGCCGGAAAGTGGCGGCATGACGGCGCGGCATGGTCCGGCCCCGGCGTCAGCATGCCATCGGCTTCCAGCACATCGCCCGGCGCGGCGAGCGCAACGTAACGCCCGTCGGCGGTCTGCCCTTCGCCCTTGGCGGCGACGCGGATGATTAGGCCGGGATTGCTCATGGAAGTGCGGCGCTTAGGGCAGAACCCGTCGCGCCCGCAAGGTCTCCGGCAGTAAAGGCGGGTCCGCAGCGCCGCGCGGCCTCGCCATGGAGCCACAGTCCTTCCTGCGCGGCACGGTGGACCTCGCCGTGCACAGCAAGCCGGCTGGCGATGATTCCGGCGAGCACATCGCCGCTGCCGGCAACCGAAAGCCATGCCGATGCGCGCGGGCTGACCGTTACGTCACCGCTTGGCGTGGCGATCAGGCTGCCCGGGCCTTTGAGGAGGACAACCGCCTGCCCCGTCTTGGCCAGTGCCAGCGCGCGGGCACGGCGGGTCCCGGTGGCAGGGAGTCCGAATGCGGCTTCCAGCGCGGCCATCTCGCCTTCGTGGGGCGTAAGAACGCGCGGAGCCGTGCCGGGGCTGTCAGGCCGCAAGAGCGTGAGTGCGTCGCCGTCGATCACGACGGGACGATTGGCCGCAAGCGCTGCATCGAGCCGGGCAGCGGCTTCCGCGTTGCGTCCCAGTCCCGGGCCGACAAGAATTGCGGCGATGCGCGGGTCGGTGAGTGCTGCAAGGTCCGTGACGTCACAGACCAATGACGGCGGCACACCCTGAGGCTGCGCGGGGGCCAACAGCTTCACGTAGCCTGCTCCGGAGCGCTGCGCAGCCTCGGCGGAAAGCAGCGCGGCACCGGGCATGGCACCTGCAACCACCGCCAGCAGGCCGCGCCGGTACTTATGCGCATCGGGTGCGGGCGACCTAACATGCGGCTTCTGGATAACGCGCGCGGCACCGGGAACCGACTGCACGCCGATATCGACGAGGCGAAGCGCGCCCATCAGCGGAGCGGCTGGCATGGCGTAGTGCGCATGCTTCCAGGCACCAAGTGCGACCGTCAGATCGAAAATGGGCAAGCCGGGGTTCAGCACGGCGCCGCTGTCCGCCTCGATACCGCTGGGGAGATCGGCCGCGATACGCAGCGCATGCCGTTCTGCAAGGCCGCTGAGGAGATCGAACAAGTCGTTCGGCAGCGGCCGCGACAGGCCGCTGCCGAACAGGCAATCAAGGAGCACGCCGCCGCCGGGGAGACTGCCTGCACCTTGCACCTCGCCCTTGTAGAGCGAGCGCGCCGTAAAGGCTTCCGGCGTAGTCGTTTGACGCGCTGCGATGATGGTGACCGGCACGCCGTGCTCGGCGAGATACCGCGCGGCAACGTAACCATCGCCGCCATTGTTGCCGGGGCCGCAGAGCACCGTGACGGGGCGCCCTGCCCCGAGCCTGCGCACCCATTCGCCGAGCGCGCGGCCGGCTACTTCCATCAAATCCTGCGCAGGTGTGCCGCCCGCAATGAGCGCCGCTTCGGCAGCGCGCATCGCGGCGACGTCGAGGACCTGGGCCAGGTCAGCCGGCATCCTGCTTGCCGCTCGTGCGGACAATGCCGGAGAGATCGCGCACACCGCCGCGCGCGGCGCTGGTCGTCATCAGGGCATAGGCTTGCAGCGCGAGGCTGACCTTGCGCGGGCGGGGCTTGACCGGTTGCCAGCCGCGCGCTTCAGCGGCCTTGCGGCGTTCGGTGAGCGTGGCATCGTCTACCGCGAGGTGGATCGAGCGGGCGGGAATGTCGATCTCGATGCGGTCACCGGTCTCGACGAGGCCGATCGTGCCACCTTCCGCCGCTTCGGGCGAGCAGTGGCCGATCGAAAGACCCGAAGTGCCGCCCGAGAAGCGACCGTCGGTGACGAGCGCGCAAGCCGCGCCGAGGCCCTTCGACTTGAGGTAGCTCGTGGGGTAGAGCATTTCCTGCATGCCCGGGCCGCCGCGCGGGCCTTCGTAGCGGATAAGGACAACGTCACCCGCCTCGACCTGCCCGGTGAGGATGGCGGTGACGGCAGCGTCCTGACTTTCGTAGACCTTGGCCGGGCCGCTGAACTTGAGGATCTTGTCGTCGACCCCGGCCGTCTTCACGATGCAGCCATCCTTGGCAAGATTGCCGAACAGGACCGCAAGGCCGCCATCCTGGCTGAAGGCGTGCTCGGCACTGCGTATCACGCCGGTCTCGCGGTCGAGATCGAGTTCCTTCCAGCGGCGCGACTGGCTGAAGGCGACTTGAGTCGGCACGCCGCCCGGGGCCGCCTTGTAGAATTCGTGCACCGCCGGATCGTTGCTGCGGGAAATGTCCCACTTGTTGATCGCATCGCCCATGGTCGGGCTGTGCACTGTGGGGAGGTCCGTGTGGAGCAGGCCCGCTTTCTCCAGCTCGCCAAGGATCGCCATGATGCCGCCCGCGCGGTGGACATCTTCCATGTGCACGTCGGACTTGGCCGGTGCGACCTTGGAGAGGCAGGGCACGCGGCGCGAAAGGCGGTCGATATCGGCCATGGTGAAATCGACGCCCGCTTCATGCGCGGCAGCAAGCAGGTGCAGCACGGTGTTGGTCGAGCCGCCCATCGCGATATCAAGGCTCATCGCGTTCTCGAAAGCCCGGAAGCTGGCGACTTCGCGGGGAAGGACGCTCGAATCGTCCTCCTCGTAGTAGCGGCGGCAGAGACTGACGGCGAGCCGTCCGGCCTCGCGGAACAAGCGCTCGCGATCGGCGTGGGTTGCGAGCACCGAACCGTTGCCGGGCAGCGAGAGGCCAAGCGCTTCGGTGAGGCAGTTCATCGAATTGGCAGTGAACATGCCCGAACACGAACCGCAGGTCGGGCACGCGGACCGCTCGATCGCCGTGACTTCCTCGTCGGTGTACTTGTCATCTGCCGCAGCCACCATGGCATCGACGAGATCGAGCGCGACTTCCTTGCCATTGAGGACAACCTTGCCCGCTTCCATCGGTCCGCCCGAGACGAACACGGCGGGGATGTTGATGCGCATCGCGGCCATCAGCATGCCGGGTGTAATCTTGTCGCAGTTCGAGATGCAGACCATCGCATCGGCGCAGTGCGCGTTGACCATGTACTCGACACTGTCTGCAATGAGGTCGCGGCTGGGAAGCGAATAGAGCATCCCGTCGTGGCCCATCGCGATGCCATCATCGACCGCTATGGTGTTGAATTCCTTTGCGACGCCGCCTGCCGCCTCGATCTCGCGCGCGACGAGCTGGCCGAGGTCCTTCAAGTGGACGTGGCCCGGCACGAACTGGGTGAAGCTGTTGACGACCGCGATGATCGGCTTGCCAAAATCGCTGTCCTTCATGCCCGTGGCGCGCCACAATCCGCGCGCGCCCGCCATGTTGCGGCCGTGGGTGGTGGTTCTGGAACGATAGACCGGCATTGGCATTCTCTCTCGAAGTTGGGTGACCGCCCGCGCGGCGGCAATGCTGCGCACCTAGCGCAAGTGCGCTTTCCGGTCGAAAGTAATCTCCGCAACCATCCGGCTAAGCGCCGGGAGCGATGGCCACCTGATTGGCGATGCGCGCGAGCCGTTCGGCCCAGAGCGCATGGCCCGCGGGATCGGCGATCTGGTCCTGCCGCACTTCAACGCCGAAATAGGGCCGCCCTTCGTCCTCGGCATGGCGGTTCATCGTGGCGTTGAGGAGGCGGCCGGAATAAGGCTCCTGATCGCCGACGATCAGCCCTTCCGCTTCGAGCAGAGGGATCGCGAGCCGCGAGGCGCGGTCGTCTTCGTTGTAGAGCACGCCGACCTGCCAGGGGCGCTGCTGCGACGGATCACTTGCGAGTTGCGGGGTGAAGCTGTGGAGCGAGAGGATCAGCGCAGGCGGCGCTTCATCGAGCAACTGCGCCAGTGCTTCGTGATAAGGCCGGTAGAACCGCGCGAGGCGGGCTTCGTGGCCGGCGTGATCAAGAGCATTGCCGGGAATGGCATGGCCGTCGCTGGCGATGGGGCAGACGGTCGGCCCATGCTCGTCGCGGTTGAAATCGCAGACAAGGCGGCTCACCCCCCCGAGAAACGCGGCGATGCCGGGGCGCTGGGCCATCCGGGCAGCAACGCCCGCTACGCCGATATCGACCGCGATGTGCTGTTCGAGCAGCGCCGGGTCGATGCCGAGATCGATGTCATCCGGCACGCGGTTGGAGGCATGATCGGAGACGACGAGAATGCCGCCGAAACGCGGCGTGCCGATGATCTGGTAGGCTTCTGAACTCATCCCTCTCTCTAACCGTTCGTGTCGAGCGAAGTCGAGACACCATACGTTGCGGTCGGTGTCTCGACTTCGCTC
>NZ_LJHZ01000011.1:0-41328 GCF_001296055.1 Novosphingobium sp. AAP93 | reverse complement strand
CCCGCCGAGCCGTGGGCGAGCATGGAGAATACCGGCAGCTGGTGAGGGCCGTTCCCCTCTCCCAACCCTCTCCCCTCAAGGGGAGAGGGCTTCAGCGCCGCACCATCCACAGCGCGTAGAGCGCGGGGAGGAAGAACAGCGTGAGGGCGGTGCCGACAAGTGTACCGCCGATCAGCACGACCGCGAGCGGGCCCCAGAAGCTGGACAGCGTCAGCGGCAGGAAGGCGAGCACGGCGGCGAGCGCGGTGAGCAGCACCGGCCGCGCGCGGCGGACGGTCGCCTCGATCACCGCTTCTTCAAGGCCCAGCCCCCGCGCGCGTTCGCTGTCGATCTGGTCGACGAGGATCAGCGTGTTGCGCATGAGGATCCCGGCGAGGCCGATCAGGCCAAGGATCGCGTTGAACCCGAAGGCGAACCCTGTGACGAGCAACGCCGGGATCGCGCCGAGCAGGCCCAAGGGAGCGGTCGCGAAGACGAGGCCGGTCATGCGGAACGAGCGGGTCTGCAGCATCAGAACGAGCAGCATGAAGCCGATCATGATCGGGAACAGCGGTGCCAGTGCGGCGTTGGCCTTGCCCGCCTCCTCGACCGAACCGGCGGTGACGATGGCATAGCCGGCGGGCAGCTTGTCGATCAGTGGTTGCAGTTTGGGCTGGATCGCTGCGGTGACGTCGGCGGGCTGGATGCCCTTGGTGATATCGGCGCGTACGGTCATTGTCGGCGCGCGGTTGCGGCGCATGAGCAGCGGGTCCTCGCTGGTGGGCACGATTTTCGCGACTTGTGAAAGCGTCACGCCTGTCCCGTTCGCCGTGCCGATAACGAGGCTGCCGAGATCGCCGAGCGCATGCCGTTCGGTGCCCGGGGTGCGCACGACGACATCGGTGGTGCGGTCGCCGTAGCGGGCCTGGCTGACGGTGGCGCCCGAGATCAGCGCATAGACTTGCCGGGAAACACTGGCCGGATCGAGCCCGAGCAGGCGCAGGCGGTCGTTGTCGAACTGAAGCGTGACGGACGGCGTGCGGTCACCCCAGTCGGTGTTGACGGCGACGGTGTTCGGGTTGGCGCGGACAACCTCCGAAACCTCGGCAGCGATGCGGCGCAGCTGGTCGGGGTCCGGGCCGGTAACGCGGAAGGCCACGGGATAGGGCACCGGCGGCCCGAACAGGAGGCTCAGCGCGCGGACGCGGGCGCCCTGGTAGGCACCTTCTGCGGCGCGCTTCTGCACCGCCAGGCGCAGCCGGTCGCGCGAGGCGGGGCTGTGGGTGAGCACGATCAGCTTGGCGAACGAAGGGTCGGCGGGTTCGGGATTGAGCGAGAGAAAGAAGCGCGGGGCGCCGCCGCCGAGGTAGCTGTTCACATAGCGCGCTTCGCCCTTCATGTCGGGCCGGGTGAGGAGATCGTGCTCGATCTTCTCGACCACGCTGCGGGTGGCAGCGAGGCTTGAGCCATGGGGATTGTAGACCTCGATCAGCAATTCCGGCCGGTCCGAGATCGGGAAGAACTGCTTGGGGATGGCGACGACAAGGAGCACGCCCGCAAGCACCATCGCGAGCACCACGCCGATGGTCAGCCGCCCGCGCTGCGCCACGCTGCGGGTGATCCAGTGGCGCAGCTGCTGGTAGCGCGTTGTTGCGTAGATGGCATCGTGGCCGCCTTCGACCGGCTTGATATCGGGCAGCAGCTTCACGCCGAGATAGGGGGTGAAATAGACCGCGACGATCCACGAGACGAGGAGCGCGAAGCCGACGATCCAGAAGATGTTGCCGGCATATTCGCCCGCGGTGGAGCGTGCGAAGCCGACAGGAAGGAAGCCGACAATGGTGACAATGGTGCCCGCCAGCATCGGCCCGGCGGTCGCACCCCAAGCGAAGGTGGCGGATTCGACGCGGCTCATGCCTTCCTCCAGTTTCACCACCATCATCTCGATCGCGATGATCGCGTCGTCGACAAGCAGGCCGAGGCTGAGGATCAGCGCGCCGAGGGTAATGCGGTCGAATTGGCGGCCGGTCATCAGCATGATCACGAAGACGGCGGCGAGCGTCAGCGGCACCGAGAGCGCGACGACGATGCCCACGCGCCAGCCGAGCGCGATGAGGCTGACGACCATGACGACGCTGAGCGCGACCGCGAATTTCAGCATGAACTCGCCGTAAGCCTCGCTGATGTTGGCGGCCTGATCGGCGACTTCGGTGACGGTGACGCCAAGCGGCAGCCTTGCGCGCACGTCCGAGAGCTTGGCACTGAGTTCGCCGCCCAGCGCGAGGCCATTGTACTTGTCCTGCATGACCACGCCGAGCATGACGGCCTCGCCGCCCTGATGGCGCACCTGATAGGTTGGCGGGTCCTCGTAGCCGCGCTTCACTTCGGCCACGTCGCCCACGTGCAGCACGCGGCCACCGGCGGCGATCGGCGTGGCGCGCACGGCATCGAGATCATCGAAGGCGCCAGTCACGCGGATCGGCACGAGGCGCGAGGAGGTCTCGAACTGGGCAGCGGGTTGGATCAGGTTCTGGTTCGCCAGCGCGCCCAGCACGGCGTCGGCGCCGAGGCCCAATGTCGCCAGCTTGCGGTTGGAAATCTCGACATAGATGCGCGGGCGCTGTTCGCCGATGAGGACGACCTTCTTGACGCCCTTGACCTGCTGGAGTTCGCTGCGGATCGCCTCGGTCCGCTCGATCAGCGCGCGGTGGGGGAGGCCCTTCGCTTGAACCGCGATGAGCGAGAAGAAGACGTCGGAATACTCGTCGTTGACGATCGGGCCGATCACGCCGCGCGGGAGATTGATCGCTTCGTCGCTCATCTTCTTGCGCGCCTGATAGAGCATTTCAGGCACCTCGCTGGGCGGCGTCTTGTCGCTGAAGACGACCGTAAGGGTGACGAGGCCGGGGCGGGCCTGCGTCTCGATGCGGTCCGACCAGGGCAGTTCCTGGATGCGCTTCTCGAGCCGGTCGGCGACCTGGTCCTGCATTTCGCGCGCGGACGCACCGGGCCAGACGGCCGTGACGGTGAGCACCTTCAGGGTGAAATTGGGGTCCTCCGCGCGGCCGAGCTGGAAGAAGGCGAAGATGCCGGCCGCCATCGCGGCAAGCAGCAGGAACAGCGTGACCGACGGTTCCTTGACCGCGATCGAGGAGAGGTTGGGGCCCTTCACCGGACTTGTCCTTCGATAAGGTGGACTTTCTGGCCGGGGCGCAGCAGCTGGCCGCCCAGCGCGACGACGCGGGTGCCGGGAGGCAGGGCTGAGGCAGGGAGGAAGGCTTCTTCTTCGGTCAGGCGCAAGGGCTGGGCCGGGCGGAAGAGCAGGCTGCGGTCGGGCTGGATGACCCACACGCCCTGGCCTTTGCCCAGATCGACCAGCGCGCCGAGCGGTACGCGGCTGGTGGCGGATGAGGCGCCGGGCAGGCGGACGGTGATGGTCGCACCGAGCGGAGCGTCTTCCGCGGGACCGGAGAGGACGTAGCGCGCGGCAAATGTGCGGGTCAGCGGATCGGCGGCCCCGGCAACCTCGCGCAAGGTGGCGGTGACGGGGGCGCTCCGACCGTAGACTGCGGCCTGCGCGGACTTCGGCAACGCGGCGAGCGCGGTTTCGGGCACGGCAACGAGCGCTTCGCGGGCGCCGCTGCGGGCGAGGCGCAGGACCGGGGTTCCGGCGGCGACGACTTGTCCGGCCTCGGCGAGCACTTCGGTTACGATACCGTCAGCATCCGCAACCAGCACAGCATAATCGCGTTCGTTCGATGCGTTGCTGGCGGCGGCGCGGGCGGCGGAGAGCGTGGCGGCTGCAGCATCGCGCGCCGCGCGTGCGCCGTCATAAGTGGAGGGCGAGATGGCGCCGGTGGCGACGAGCGGGCGCAGGCGGGCTTCGTCTGCCGCGGTGCGTGCAGCATCGGCCTGTGCAGCGCGGACCCTGTCGGCAGCGGCGGAGGCGGCAAGGCCGAGATCGCGCGCGTCGAGCCGATAGAGCGGCTGTCCCGCGCGGACATGGGCACCCGCATCGACGAGGCGGGCGACGATCTTGCCGGGGACGCGGAAGGCGAGCACGCTTTCGGTGCGGGCGTGGACCGTGCCGGTATAGGCTTCGCCTGCCGCGCCGCCTTCGCCTTGTGCCACCGCTGTTGCGACAAGCGGTTCTGCGGTTTGCGCGGACGGTGCGCCCGAGCATCCGGCAAGGAACGAGCTACCGGCAAGTGCGGCAAAAAGGGCGAAATGCCGGGATCTGGACTGCGATCGCATCAAAGCCTCCGTGCCCCTCAGGGCGCTGACGACTCCGATATAGTAGCAGTGGGGCTTTCAGAAAAGATGAAAATAAGTTTCTTTTTTCATTTTTTTGATTGGAGGGCGGTCAACATGAGTTGTGTGAGCGCCGCCGTCTCGCTTTCGAGGTCTGCAACGCCAAAGGTGTCGAGCATGACCGGGTGCCAGACCTTGACCATCGCGCTCACCACTGCAGCCGATGTCTGCTCCAGCGGCAAGTCGGCGCGCATCACGCCCTGGCGCTGGCCTTCGGCGATGACGTGGCGGATGACGCCGTGCAGTGTGTCGGTGAAATCACGCACCGGCGGCCAATGTCCGCGCGTGGCGGCCAGGCAAAGATCGCTCGCGCGGCCGCTGCGAAATAGAATATCACTCATTTTCAAAGCGATATCGCTACAGAGATGGCGGAACGCCGCGATCGGATCAGCAGCGGCAGTGCGCGCGACCTGCCACGCGGCGTCTTCCACGGCAGCGAGCGTGCGCTTGGTCACCGCCTCGTCGATCGCCTGCCGGTTAGCGAAGCTGCGATAGAGATTGGCCGGTGACATGCCGAGCGCGCGCGCAACGTCGGTCACCGTTACCTTCTCGAACCCCATTGCGTCATAGAGCCGTTCGGCCGCGTCGAGGATCTCGTCGCGGCGATCCACGGTCGGACGACCAGCCTTGCGTTTTCCTGAAACGGCGGGATTGATTTTCATGAAAAAGGATATATTCTTTCATCATTCACAGGTCAAGGACTCTATCCGATGCGGACCTTTCTTGCCGCAACCACTGCCCTCCTTCTGCTCGGCACAGCAACGCCCGATGCGTTGGCTGCGTCGCACCGCGTGCCCCCGCCGCCGCCTGCGTTGAGTACGGCGTTCCGCAATGCACCGGTTGCTGCGGACAGCGTGCCCCTTGCCGAGGGCTGGTGGAAGAGCTTCGGCGATCCGGTGCTGGACCGACTGGTGGACACGGCGCTGTCCGGCAATCTCGACATCGCCGCTGCGGCGGCGCGGCTGGAGCAGGCGGCGGCGGGCCTGAAGGCGGCCAAGGGCGCGCTGCTGCCGCAGGCCTCGCTCGACGGATCGGGCGGGTTCAAGCAGCAATCGATCGAGGACGTGCAGGGGCGCGCCTTCTCGCGTTTTCCCGGCTTCAAACGTACCGTCGAGCAATATGGCCTCAATGGCGCGGCTTCGTGGGAGCTTGATCTGTTCGGGCGGCTCTCCGCCGGGGCGCGTGCGGCGCGGGCGGAAGCAGGCGCGGCGGATGCGGGCCTTGCGGGCGCCCGGCTGACGATCGCGGCGGAAGTGGTGAACACCTACATCGACGTGCGCGCGATCGAGGCGCGGCTTGAGCTCGCCAAGGCGCGTGTCGATGCGGCACGCGACGCGGATGCGCTGCTTCGCCAGCGGGCGGAGCGCGGGGTTGCGGCGCTGACCGAGACCGACCGCAGCAGCGCGGAACTGGCGGGCGCGACATCGGCGGTGCCGGCGCTGGAAACGGCGCTGGAAGTCGAGCGAAACCGGCTTGACGTGCTGCTTGGCCGCGCGCCCGGGCAAGCTGCGGCAGAGACGGGCAGCGGCGCGATCCCCGCCGTGCGTGCACCTGCGGTGCCCGATGGTCCGGCCTCGCTGCTGGCGCGGCGGCCCGATGTGGTCGCGGCGGAGCGGCTGGTCGCGGCGAGCGATGCGCGCGTGGCCGAGGCGATCCGGGCGCGCTATCCGCGGTTCACGATATCGGGGTTTGCCGGGTTCGTCGCCAACGGGATGAGCAACCTGTTCACCGGCGGTGCGGTGCAGACAGGGGCAAGTGGGGGCTTCAGCGTGCCGGTGTTCACTGGCGGGCGGCTGCGGGCGCAGCAGAAGGCGGCCGAGGCGCGGCTCAAGGAAGCGGTGGCGCAATGGCAGCAGACGGCGCTGCAGGCTGCTGCCGAGGGCGAGAATGCGCTCCTCGCGCTGACCAAGCGCAGCGAGCAGGCCGATGCAGCAGCTACCGTCGCCGCGCGGCTGGGCGACAGCCGGCGGCGAATCGAGACAGCGTTTCGTGCCGGAGCGGTCAGCCGTGTCGAGGCGCTGAACGTGGAGCGGCAGCGGCTTGACGCCGAGGATTCCGCGATCGCCGCCAGGGCTGAAGCTGCGCGGGCTGGCGTTGCGGCATTCCGCGCGCTGGGCGGTGGCTGGCAGGCGGGCGGCGAGCGGCTGGCGCTTTCCCGTTAGGGCAGGCGGCGCGCCCCGGTGCGGCGCAAAAAAGCAGTGTCGCGTAAGGTAACGATCCGTTAACCATAAGCCATGGGGTGGGCTAAGGGACGAGTCTCCGTCATAGCGGCAATGGCGCTGGCGCTGCTGGGATGCGGCGGGCTGGCGCTTTTCGCGTTTTCCAACCGGGCGGCCGTGGCGGCAACTCCGGTGCAGTTTGCAACGAGTGGCGCGCAATGCGGTCCCGATCCGGCGCTTGACGGTGCGCCGCAGGCGCCGCCTCCGCCGACGCCGGCGTCTGCCGCGCACCGGGGGGTGCTGATCGTGGTGAGCATCGCGTCGCAGCGGCTCTTCGTGTTCAAGGATGGCGCGGAGTGGGGCTCGACCACTGTCTCCACCGGGAAGCGCGGCTATGGCACGCCGGCAGGGACGTTCACGATCCTGCAGAAGCATGTGAAGCATCGCTCGCGCACCTATGGCAACGCGCCGATGCCCTATATGCAGCGGCTGACCTGGCGCGGGGTGGCACTCCATGCCGGGCGGGTGACAGGCTATCCGGCCTCGCACGGCTGCATCCGCCTGCCGATGGACTTCGCGCGGCAGCTCTATGCGCTGACCAATCCAGCTTCCACGTCGGTGGTGATCCTGCGTGAGCCGCTGGCCTATGCCGAAGCCGCGAAGAGCGCGGCGCTGGGGCTGCCTCCGCCGTTTCGCGAACCGCCGGTGCGGCAGGCCTATTTGCCCCCGCTGATGGATGCACCCAAGCCCGTACATGGACCCGCGCCGCAGCCAGTTCAGGGCCAGCGCCAGACGATCCAGCTGGCCGCAACGCCCGATGTCGAGGGCGCGGACGACCTGTGGCAGGAGCTCTCGGAAAGCGAACCGGAACTGCAGGCGCTCGATCCGGTGATCATTCCCGCGGTGGTCCGCCAGATGCAGGTCTACCGGCTGCGCGCCTCCGGGCCAGATGCCTTTGCGATCTGCTCGCGGCTGACGGCGCGGGGGATCGCCTGCATGAAAGTCACCGCCTAAAAATCTGGGGCCTGACCAAGGCCGCTGCCCGCCTGCAGGTGGGCGCCAAGATGCGCGATAAAGGCTTCGATCCGCGCAGGCAGGGCGGGCGTTGGCGCATGGACGGCGTAGATGCCGACATCCTGCGAGCCTTGGTATTGCGGGAGGACGCGGGCCAGAGCGCCTGATGCCAGCGCTTCGTGCACATCCCACAGCGAGCGCAGCGCGATGCCGCAACCGCCAAGCGCGAGTTCGCGCACGACTTCGCTGGAATTGGTGCGGACGTGGCTCTGGCCGGAATGCGTGACGGTGCCTTCGGGGCCATCGAGCTGCCAGGGGAGCTGGCTGACGGTGGCCAGCACGCGGTGGTGCCGCAGGTCTGCCAAGGTCTTTGGCGTGCCGAACTGGGCGAGATAGGCGGGCGCGGCGCAGAGCACGCGGTGGCTGGTGCCGAGGCGGTGGCCGACAAGACCGTTGCCGATCCGCGCGCCGATGCGGATGGCAAGGTCGCAGCTGCCGTCGAGCAGGTCGGCGAACTCGTCGGAGAGATCGAGTTGGAGGCGGACGTCCGGGTGCGCGGCGAGGAAGGTGGGCACGTGGGGGACGACATGCATGCGGCCGAAAGAAGTGGGGGCGGTGACGCTGAGAGGGCCGCGCACATGGGCGTGGCGGCCGCTGACGCGCTCTTCGGCGGCCTTGAGACTGGTGCGCAGCGGAAGCAGGGCATCGTGCAGGTCCTGCCCGGCCGGGGTGAGCGCGAGGCGGCGGGTAGTGCGGTTGACGAGGCGGGCGGAAAGACGCTCCTCGAGGCGGACGAGGCGCTTGGAAAGCGCGGCGGTGGAAATACCGCGCGCGCGGGCCGCAGCGGAGATCGAGCCGGCTTCGACGATGCCGAGGAAGAGATCGTAGTCGGGATCGAACATTGTTAACCTGCAGGATAAGCTGCGTTGAATTATTTCCTTCTACCGCATGAGCAGGTGCGGGCCTAGGGAAGGGGCACGAAATTTCAGGAGTCGATGCGATGAGCGGATATGTCGAGCGTTCGGGGCTGCAGGTGGCGGAGAGCCTTGCCGCGTTCATCGAGAGCCGCGCGCTGCCGGGGACGGGGCTGGCGGCGGATGCGTTCTGGGCGGGCGCTGCGGACATCTTCGGCAAGTTCGCGCCGCGCAATGCCGCGCTCTTGGCCAAGCGCGAAGACCTGCAGGCGAAGATCGATGCGTGGCACAAGGCACGCGCCGGGCATTTCAATCAGAATCTGGCGCAGGACATGGCGGCCTACAAGGCGTTCCTCACCGAGATTGGCTATCTGGTGCCGGAGCCTGCGCCGTTTTCGGTTGCGCCGCAGAATGTCGATGCCGAGCTGGCGACCACCGCGGGGCCGCAGCTCGTTGTGCCGATCCTCAATGCGCGGTTCCTGCTGAACGCGGCAAATGCGCGCTGGGGCAGCCTTTATGATGCGCTTTATGGCACGGATGCCATTCCGGGCGCGGCGCAAGGCAAGGGTTACGATCCGGTGCGCGGCGCGGAAGTTATCAAGTGGGCCAAGGCGTTTCTCGATGAGGCGGTGCCACTGGCTTCGGGTTCGTGGGCGGAATGGGCCGGCGGCGAACCGGCGCTGAAGGACCCTTCGCAGCTGGTCGGCCGGGCGGGCGCGAACCTGCTGTTCAGGCACAATGGCCTTCACATCGAAGTGGTGATCGATCCCGCGCATCCCATCGGCAAGGACGATCCGGCGGGCATTGCCGATGTCGTGCTGGAAGCGGCGATCTCGACGATCTGCGACTGCGAGGATTCGGTCGCGGCGGTCGATGCCGAGGACAAGGTCATGGCCTATGCCAACTGGCTGGGGCTGATGCAGGGCAATCTCGAGGATACCTTCGAGAAGGGCGGTGCGATGATGACGCGGCGGCTGAATGCGGACCGCGTCTATACCGCGACCGATGGCAGCACGCTGACGCTGCATGGCCGCTCGCTGCTGCTGGTGCGCAATGTCGGCCACCTGATGACCAATCCGGCCGTGCTGCTGCCGGGCGGCGGCGAGGCGCCTGAGGGTATCCTCGACGGCATCGTCACCAGCCTGATCGCGATGCATGACATCAACGGGGCGCGCCGCAACAGCCGCACCGGCTCGGTCTATATCGTGAAGCCGAAGATGCATGGACCGGAAGAAGCCGCCTTCGCCAACGACCTGTTCGATGCGGTGGAGGACTTGCTCGGCCTCGCGCGCCACACCATCAAGATCGGCGTGATGGACGAGGAGCGCCGCACCAGCGCGAACCTTGCCGCGTGCATCCATGCGGTGAAGGACCGCATCATGTTCATCAACACCGGCTTCCTCGACCGGACCGGCGACGAGATGCACACCTCGATGCAGGCGGGCGCCATGCTGCGCAAGGGCGACATGAAGACGACCCCGTGGATCACCTCCTACGAGGATCGCAACGTGCAGATCGGCCTCGCTTGCGGGCTTTCGGGCAAGGCACAGATCGGCAAGGGCATGTGGGCAATGCCCGACCGCATGGCTGACATGCTGGTGCAGAAGGTGGGGCACCCCAAGACCGGCGCGAACACCGCATGGGTGCCTTCGCCGACCGCCGCGACGCTGCATGCCACGCACTACCACAAGGTCGACGTGTTCGCCCGGCAGGTGGAGCGCCGCGCGGAAGGCATCGCCAGCCTCGATGCGCTGCTGACCATTCCGGTGGCGGCGGGGCAGAACTGGTCGGAAGCGGATATCCAGGCCGAGATCGACAACAATGCGCAAGGGATTCTGGGCTATGTCGTGCGCTGGGTCGATCAGGGCATCGGCTGCTCCAAGGTGCCCGATATCAACGACGTCGGCCTGATGGAGGACCGCGCGACGCTGCGCATTTCGAGCCAGCATATCGCCAACTGGCTGCTGCATGGGGTGGTTACGGAAAGCCAAGTCGATGCGGCGCTGCTGCGCATGGCGGCCAAGGTCGATGTGCAGAACGCGGGCGATCCGCTTTATCAGCCGATGGCTGGCAACCCGGACGGCAGTCTGGCGTTTCAGGCGGCGCGGGCGCTGGTGTTCGATGGCGTATCACAGCCGAGCGGCTATACCGAGCCGCTGCTGCACGCGTTTCGCCAGAAGGTGAAGGCAGCCGCCTGAGCCGGAGAACCCGCCGATGTCGATTGCCATGCCGGTGCCCGATGCCGCGACGCTCGCCAAGTGCGAGCGGATCGCGCGGGCGCTGCGGGCAATCGTGCCGGGAGAAGGCGTGATCGATGCGCCCGAGGCGCTGCGGCCGTGGGAATCGGATGGGCTGACCGCCTATCGCCAGCTGCCGCTGCTGGTCGTGCTGCCCGAGACGACGGCGCAGGTTTCGGCGGTGCTCAAGTGGTGCCATGCCGAAGGCGTGAAGGTCGTGCCGCGCGGGGCGGGGACTTCGCTATCAGGCGGCGCGCTGCCGCTGGCGGATGCAGTGCTGCTGGGGCTGGGCAAGTTCAAGCGCGTGCTCGAGGTGGACTACGAGGACCGCGTGGCGGTGGTGCAGCCGGGCGTCACCAATCTGGCGATCACGCAGGCGGTGGAGGGCAAGGGCTTCTACTACGCGCCCGATCCTTCGAGCCAGATTGCCTGCACCATCGGCGGCAATGTCGCGGAGAATTCCGGCGGGGTGCATTGCCTGAAATATGGCCTGACAACCAACAACGTGCTCGGCGCCGAGGTGGTGCTGATGGACGGGGAAGTCGTGCGGCTGGGCGGGCGGCATCTCGATTCCGGCGGGCTGGACCTGCTCGGCGTGCTGGTGGGATCAGAGGGGCTGCTGGGCGTCGTCACCGAAGTGACGGTGCGGATATTGCCGAAACCGGAAACCGCGCGTGCGGTGCTGGTGGGCTTTCCGGATGCCGAACAGGCGGGCGCGTGCGTGGCGCAAGTGATCGCCGAGGGGATCATCCCGGCGGGCATGGAAATGATGGACCGGCCTGCGATCCACGCGGCGGAGGCCTTCGTGCAGGTCGGCTATCCGCTCGATGTGGGCGCCCTGCTGATCGTCGAGGTCGACGGCCCGGCGGCGGAATGCGATTTCCTGATCGGCGAGATTGCGCGGATTGCGGGCGCGAATGGTGCGGTGACTTCGCGCGTTTCTGAAAGCGAGGCCGAGCGCATGGCGTTCTGGGCGGGGCGCAAGGCGGCGTTTCCGGCGGTGGGGCGCATTTCGCCGGATTATCTTTGCATGGACGGCACGATCCCGCGCCGCCGCCTTCCGCAGGTGCTGCGGCGGATGGAGGAGCTTTCAGAGGAGTACGGCCTCAGGGTCGCCAATGTGTTCCACGCGGGCGACGGCAATCTGCATCCCCTGATCCTCTACGATGCCAATGTGCCGGGCGAACTCGACAAGGCCGAAGCCTTTGGCGCGGATATCCTGCGGCTGTGCGTGTCGGTGGGCGGGGTGCTGACGGGCGAGCACGGCGTGGGGATCGAGAAGCGCGATCTGATGCCGGAGATGTTCAGCGAGGTGGACCTCAAGCAGCAGCAGCGGGTGAAGTGCGCGTTCGATCCGGAGTTGCTGCTCAATCCGGGCAAGGTGTTTCCGGTGCTGCACCGCTGCGCGGAGCTGGGGCGGATGCATGTCCACCACGGCGCACTGCCACATCCCGAGTTGCCGAGGTTCTGATGCTGGAGCCCAGGGATGTGGCAGACCTCGCCGAGATCGTGGCCGATGCGGCATCGAACGGGCGCAAGCTGGAACTGCGTGGGGGTGGGACCAAAGCCGGGTTCGGCGCACCGCGCGAGGCAGCGGTGGTCTCGCTGGCGGGGCTGACAGGGGTCGTCGATTATGATCCGGCGGAACTGGTGCTGACGGTGCGGGCTGGCACTTTGCTGAGCGAAGTGCAGGCGCTGGTCGCGGCGGAAGGGCAGATGCTGGCGTTCGAACCTTGGGGCGAGCCGGGGGCGACCATTGGCGGGACCATTGCGGCTGGCGTGGCAGGCTCGCGCCGGGTGACGGCGGGCAGCGCGCGTGATCATCTGCTCGGGCTGACGGCGGTGTCCGGTCGCGGCGAGGTGTTTGTCGCCGGAGCCAAGGTGGTCAAGAACGTGACCGGCTATGACCTGCCCAAGCTCATGGCCGGGTCGTGGGGCCGGATCGGGGCGATGGCCGAACTGACTGTCAAGGTCCTGCCGGTCCCTCGCGAGGTGGTGACGCTGGCGGCGTGCGGCCTGACACCCGAGGCAGCGCATGCCGCGATGGCCTGCGCGCTCGGGAGCAATGCCGAGGTTTCGGCGGCGGCGGCGCTTTCTGACGGCACGGTGCTGCTGCGCGTCGCAGGTTTTGCGCCATCAGTCGCGGCGCGGTGTGCGGCGCTGCCGGGATTGCTGGCGGGGCATTGCGGGTTGGCTCGGCTCGAGGATGCCGCGCCGCTGTGGCAGCAGGCGATGACCGGCGAGGGGTTGAAGGGCGCGGTGCGCTGGGACGTTCATCTGCCGCCGCGCGCTGCGCCCGCGCTGATTGCGGCGCTGCCCGCTGATGCGCAGTGGGCAATGGATTGGGGTGGTGGACGCGTGTGGGTCGAGACGGACGCTGAGGATAGCGGGTTGCGCCAGCTTGCGGCGCAGCTTGGCGGAGAGGCACGGCTGGTCGCAGCACCCGAAGCCATGCGTGCCCGCGTTCCGGCATTCCACCCACGCGCGCCCGGCGTGATGGCACTAGAAGCTCGCGTTCGCCGCGCGTTCGATCCTGCCGGGGTGTTCGTCACCGGCCGTTTTCCGGAGGACGCGGATGCAGACGCAGTTCTCGCCTGAGGCGCTCGCCGATCCGGCGATGGCAACGTCCGAGGGCGTGATCCGCAAGTGCGTGCACTGCGGGTTCTGCACCGCGACGTGCCCGACCTACGTGCTGCTCGGCGATGAGAACGACAGCCCGCGCGGGCGGATCTATCTCATCAAGGACATGCTGGAGAACCAGCGCGAGCCGGGGCCGGAAACGGTCAAGCATGTCGACCGCTGCCTTTCCTGCCTTGCCTGCATGACGACCTGTCCTTCGGGCGTGAACTATATGCACCTCGTCGATCACGCGCGGGCCTATATCCACGAGAACTACCGGCGGCCCTGGCCAGAACGGGCGATGCGGCGGTTGCTGGCATGGGTGCTGCCCTATCCGGGGCGGATGCGGCTGGCTCTGGAGCTGGCGCCACTGGGGCGCCCGCTGGTGCCTTTGATGAAGCGTTTGAAGGCGCTGCGCCCGCTGGCGGCGATGGTTGCGCTGGCGCCGGCGCGCGTTCCGGCGCCAGTGCTGGTCCAGCCCGCGCGGCGTGCCGACGCCAAGGGCCGCGTCGCGCTGCTGCAAGGCTGCGCCGAGCCGGTGCTGAGCCCGCAGGTGCGCGCGGCGACGGTGCGGCTGCTGGAGCGGGCAGGGCGGGAAGTGGTTTTTGCGCAGGGCGAGGGCTGCTGCGGCGCGCTGGTGCACCACATGGGGCGGGAGAGCGATGCGCTCGATGCTGCCCGGCGCAATGTCGATGCCTGGATGCGCGAGATCGAGGGCATGGGCCTCGACGCCGTCATCATCACAACCTCGGGCTGCGGCACCACGATCAAGGACTATGGTCATATGCTCCGTGCCGATCCTGCCTATGCGGAGAAGGCGGCGCGGGTGAGCGCACTGGCGATGGATGTCAGCGAGTATCTGGCCAAGGTCGGGCTTCCTGTCGCTACCCCGCACGGGATGACCGTCGCCTATCACCCGCCTTGCTCGTTGCAGCATGGGCAGAAGGTGACCGAAGCGCCGAAGCGGCTGCTGGCCCTTGCAGGCTACACTGTGCGGCTGCCTGCCGAAGCTCATCTGTGCTGTGGATCGGCGGGCACCTACAACATCCTCCAGAGCGAACTGGCCGGTCAGCTTGGCGCGCGCAAGGCCGAGCGGCTGGCGGCACTTGAGGCCGACGTCATCGCCACTGGCAACATTGGCTGCGCGGTGCAGATCGCCCGGCACTCTGGCCTTCCCGTCGTCCACACCATCGAACTGCTCGACTGGGCGACCGGCGGGCCAAGACCACAAGCACTGAACCACCTTCCTCAGGAGTAACTGCAATGACCCGGATTACCCTCGATCAGGCCCAGACCATCGTCTCGGGGGCCATCAAGGAAGCGCGCGCGCTCGGCCTCAAGCCGATCAGCGTCGCTGTGCTCGATGCCGGTGGCCACATGATTGCCTTCGGGCGGGAGGACGGCTCGTCGAACCTGCGCCCGCAGATCGCGACGGCCAAGGCCTCCGGCGCGCTTGCGCTGGGCGTTTCCTCGCGCACTATCGGCGAGATGGCGATCGAGCGGCCAACCTTCATCAACGCGGCGGCGGGCCTCAATCCGGCAGGCATCGTACCCGCAGCGGGCGGCGTGCTGGTGCGCGCGGATGGCCCAGATGCCGGAGCCGTGATCGGCGCGGTGGGCGTGACGGGCGATACCAGCGACAACGATGAACTCGCCGCGCTGGCCGGCATCAAGGCAGCCGGGCTGGCCGCTTAGGCGCAGACGCGGCGGCGGTTTCCCAGTCGCCGGTCGCAAGCGCTTTGGGTGACCAGCCGTCCTCGCGCATCACCCAGCGCAGCGGCAGCGCGTCGCGCCGGCGGACCATGCGCCGCGTGCGGAAACGCCAGAACCGTTCGGCGCCCTGGAAAGCCGTGACTTCGGAGGCGTCGGGCACCAGCTCGGCGTCGCCGGAAAGCTGCAGCAGGTCGCCCGTCTCGAAGCTGGCGAAGGCGAGGCCCGCCTTCCTGTTGGTGAAGATGTTGCCGAGCGTGGAGAAGAACTTGTTCCCGGCGAAATCGGGGATCGTCAGCGTGCCATCGGCATCGACGCGGACGAAGCCTGCTTTGCCGCCGCGATGCGACACGTCGACCCGGCGCTCGCCCTTGTCGGGGTCTGCGTAGGACGCGACGAAAAAGGTGTCGGCTGCGGTGATGGTGCGGCGCGCTTCTGCATCGAGCGTGGCGGCGGTCTCGACCGCACCGGTGGATACCTGCTGCGGATCGCGGACGAAGGCGTAGTCGCGCAGCTGGATGTACTGTGGGCAGTTGCCGAAGCTTTCCTCGACCGCGACGGCCATCTGGTCCTCGCCAAGCGCCGCGAGCCTCCCGTTCAGCCGATTGCGGCGGCGGGTGTGGAGTTCGATGCCCAGCAGGCCGACCGGGTCTCCCGCCAGCATGCCGCTGCGCGCCGGATCGCCGTTGTCCGGCGGCAGGCGCATGTGCAGCGCATCGTCGGTGGGCGCGGCAAGGAAGCCGGGCTGGCCGCAGAGCAGCGTTGCCCAGGCATCACCTTCGGCGTCGACGCTGCCAGCGACGATGAAGGGCAGCTGCGCGTAGAACGCGCGGTGCTGATCGAGCAGGAAGCGGCGGATCATGCGGCTGCCGAGATCTGCCATCCGCTCCGCCGCGCCTATGCGGCCCTGCAATTCGCGTTCGCCGGCGTGCCAGGGGCCGGGACCGGTGTTCGGATCATCGCTCATCGGTCGGCTCCTTGACGGTATGGGGGATCGGGGCGCACCGCGATGGATGCGCCCCGCCCGGGGTCAGGTGGCGGCAGAAAGCCCCACCGCGGTTTCGGCAAAGGGCGTGAAGCCCGGCAGCGCCTCGATCCGCCGCAGGAACGCGCGGACGAGCGGGTAGGCGGCAAGGTCAACGTTGCCTTCGGGCGCGCGGGCGACATAGCTGTAGATCGCGACGTCGGCGATGGTCGGATGGTCGGCCACCAGCCAGTCCCGCCCCGCCAGCGCGGCTTCGAGCCTTCCCAGCAGCACATGGGCGCGGGCGATCACTTCATCGGGGTCGTACTTGGCGCCGAAGATGGTGACGAGCCGCGCGGCCGCCGGGCCAAAGGCGACATCGCCCGCCGCGACCGAGAGCCAGCGCTGCACGCTGGCGGCACCTGCGGCATCCTCCGGCAGCCAGTCGGTCCGACCAGTCTTGCGGGCAAGATAGACGAGGATCGCATTCGAATCCGCAATCACCGTGCCGTCGTCGTCGACCAGCACCGGCACCTGGCCAAAGGGATTGAGCGCGAGGAAGGCGGGCTGCTTGTGCGCGCCGGCCCTGAGATCGACTTCGATCATCTCCGGTGCAAGGCCAAGCAGCGAGGCGAACAGGCGGGCGCGGTGCGAGTGGCCCGAAATGGGGTGGTGATAGAGCTTCATGGATTGTTCCTTTGACAGGCGCGAGCTATCGGGCTCCGCCGCACGGCGCGGCGGGGCGAATGGGCTCGCATTTGGGGGGTGCCGGTGCCAGATCAGCACTGGCTGTGGGCGTCAGAAACCGAAGTGGCTGAGGCCCGGATGGTCGTCGGGCCGGCGGCCGAGCGGCCAGCGGAACTTGCGGTCGGCCTCGGTGATGGGGTGCTCGTTGATATTGGCAAGGCGGCGCGCCATCAGGCCGTCGGCGTCGAACTCCCAGTTCTCGTTGCCATAGGCGCGGAACCAGTTGCCGCTGTCGTCGCGGTATTCATAAGCGAAGCGCACCGCGATGCGGTTGCCGCTGTGCGCCCAGACTTCCTTGATCAGCCGATATTCCAGCTCGCGCGTCCACTTGCGAGTGAGGAAGGCCTCGATCTCGGCGCGGCCCGAGATGAACTCGGCGCGGTTTCGCCATTGGCTGTCAGGCGTGTAGGCGAGGGCGACGCGCGCCGGGTCGCGGCTGTTCCAGCCATCTTCGGCCAGCCTTGCCTTCTCGGCGGCAGTTGCGTCGGTGAACGGGGGCAGCGGGGGGCGGCTCATGTGATGTCTCCTCGGCGGGTAACCGGTCTGTCCGGCTGAAAGCGGAGTAGGCCATTCACGCTGACGGGAGGAGTAGGGCGTTTGTGGAACCACCCTCTCGTAATCCGGAAGGAAAGCTTTGGATTCGTCGAGGCCGGCGATCTCGAAGTGATACTGCCCGCGCTCCTCATTCACGCTGATGTTGACCTTGCCCTCCGCAAAGCCAGCCGGGTAATAATCGAAATCGGGCAGAGACCCGCGGCCCTTCGGCGTGAAAGCAAAGCGCGGCGCGAGCACCTGCGCCATCAGCGGGCTGGCCGCGATTGCCTTCAGCGTGTCGTTGATAGCTCTGCCACGATTGCCATTCTCTGAATTATCTTATCAATATGACATTGCGAAATCGCCAGTTCCGGGTAACATTGGCGTTCGGCAATATCTGCGCTTGGGGCTGCGCAAAAGCCGATTGTCATGACTATTGACTGAAGCAGTCAGGCCGCGGGCATCGCCCGGACCGACCGGCCGGCAGGGAGAGGGCCAGATCATTACCCTGCAAAAGCGACCCTTTGCAGAACCGGCCCGGCAGCGCGGCACGGCCCCGCGGGGCCTGGATACCCTGGCGCTGGCCGCCTCCCTGCTGCTAGCGGCTTGCGGCGATCATGCCGCCGCGCCCCACCCCGACCGCCGTCAGGATCCGGACGTCCGCGGGGCAATCGATTTCGACGCCGCGGCACGCACAGGACGCTTCACCCCGACCGATCTGGTCGGCTTCCGCGCCCTGCCGCGCTACAGCGAGCCGGATTGGGTGACACGCGACTTCGTGCGCACCGGCCGGCTTCCCCCGGTGGCCCAGCGACTGCCGCGGGAGC
Source organism: Novosphingobium sp. AAP93 (assembly GCF_001296055.1). Taxonomy (NCBI): domain Bacteria; kingdom Pseudomonadati; phylum Pseudomonadota; class Alphaproteobacteria; order Sphingomonadales; family Sphingomonadaceae; genus Novosphingobium; species Novosphingobium sp. AAP93. The sequence continues at coordinate 23,313 of NZ_LJHZ01000011.1, read as the reverse complement.
CCCTGGTCTATGGCCCCGGCGCCATGCCCGACGGCCCCGGCGTCTACGGCGACGTGCTCCGCCAGGTGACCGGCGGGCGGCCCGAGGGCTGGAACTACAGTGCCGGGCAGTCGCAGGGCTGGGGGGGCATCGATCTCGCCACGATGGAGTGCCTGACCCGCACCGGACCGCTGTTCCTGGTCGATCCAGCCCGGCTCGAACCCCTGCCCAATCTGGCGCGCAGCTGGCAATGGTCGTCCGACGGGCACCAGCTGACCATGCAACTGGTAGAGGGCGCGCGCTGGTCTGACGGGCATCCGTTCACCAGTGACGATGTCATGTTCTACTGGACCGACAACGTGCTAGATTCCAACGTCAGTCCGCTCAACGGAGCCTCGCCCGACAGCTTCGGGCCGGGCACCAGGCTCGAGGCGCTCGGCCCCTACACCATCCGCTGGACCTTCCAGCGCCCCTTCCCGCGCGACTATCTTTACCAGATGGCCTACGGGAAGTTCTGTCCCGGTCCGGCTCACGTGCTGCGCCCGCTCCATCCGCGCTACAACCCGCGCAGCAGCTACCAGGCCTACAAGTTGGCCTTTCCCGCCAGCCGGATGAATTTTCCGGTGATGGGTGCCTGGGTGGTGACCGAGTATCGTCCGGACGACATCCTGATCCTGCGACGCAATCCCTATTACTGGAAGGTCGACGCCCGCGGCCGGCAGCTCCCTTATCTCGACGAAGTGCAGTACCGCCTGCTCGGCTGGTCCGATCGTGATATCCAGGTGATGGCCGGCGGCTCCGATCTCGCCAATGTCGACGCGCCCGCGACCTTCGCCGAGGTGCTGCGCGGCGCGGCTCGCCCGGGCGCCAGCTACCGTGCGGTCTTCGGTCCGCGGACGATCGCCTACGCCGTTCAGTTCAATCTCTCCGGAAACGGCTGGGGCTCGCCCGATGCCCGGGGGCAGGCCATCCGCCAGCTCAACCGCGATGTCCGCTTCCGCCGTGCCGTGAGTCTCGCGATGGACCGCGTGGCACTCGGCGCGACCCAGATCGGCGGGCCGTTCATCAAGCCCTACCCCGGCGGGTTGCTGGAGAGCGCGCCGTTCTACGACGCCGCCGCCAGCCGCCGCTACGGCTACGATCCGGTCGCCGCCCGTGCCCTGCTCGCCGAGCTGGGGTTGGTCGATCGCGACGGTGACGGCTTCGTCAACCATCCCGCCGCGCAGCTCGGTGGGGCCAACGTCACCATTGTGCTGACTGCCAGTCCGGACAGCGTGATCGAGCGCTCGCTCGCCGAAGGAATCCAGATGCTCGCGCGCGATGTCGGGCTGCGTGTCGTTCTCCGCTTCGCCAGTGGTCCACAGCGCGACGCGCTGCGGGCCAGCGGGCAGTTCGACTGGGTGCTCCAGCGCAACGAGACCACCGAGCTGAACACCGTGGTCCAGGGCGCCGACGCGCTCGCTCCTACGGGACCCTTCACGCATGCCTATCATCGCGCTGGTCCCTCGGGCCGGCTCGACCTGCTCCCGCACGAGCGGCGCATGCTCGATCTGGTCCGCGCGTTCATCGCCACGCCCGATCAGGGCGAGCGCCGCCGACTGATGCGGTTGTACCAGCAGGTCTCTACCGAGAACGTCGATGCGGCAGGGCTGATCCAGTACTCCGGCGGGGTGCTCATCGACAAGCGCTTCGCCAATGTGCCGGTCGGCACGCCGGTGATCATGTTCAACTGGGCCGAGGATGCGATCATGCGCGAACGCCTGTGGGTGCCGCGTGCGCGGCAGAGCGGCTATGAACTGCGCCCGCACACCCTGCCGGGCTGTTTCGCCTGCGGGGGAGAAAAGCGATGAGCGTGCTGTGGTTCCTCGGCCGACGGCTGTTGGCAGCGGTGCCGACCATCGTCCTGCTCAGCCTGGTCACCTTCCTGATCATCAAGGCGCCGCCCGGCGACTATGCCGATACCCTGCGTACCCAGCTGATCAATCAGGGCGGCGCCAGCGTTGCCGATGCCGATGCCATGGCCCGCGCTTTCCGCGCCGAGCACGGGCTCGACGATCCGGTCCTGCTGCAATACGTGCACTGGATCGAGGGGATCGTCACCCGCGGCGATTTCGGATTCTCCTATGCGGCGAACCGCCCCGTCGCCGATATCGTCGCGGAGCGGCTTTGGCCGACCTTGCTGCTTGCACTGACCAGCCATCTGCTGGCGACCGCGCTGGGTATCGGGCTGGGCGTGCTCGCGGCCATGAGGGCCGGTCGCTGGGTGGACAGCGCGCTCAACCTGTTCGCCTTCATCGGGATGACCACACCGCGCTTCCTGCTCGCGCTGATCGCGCTCTACGTGCTGGTTTTCCAGTTCGACGTCGCCTCGGTCGGCAGCTTCCAGTCGGCGCGCTACGTCGGTGCGCCATGGTCATGGGGCAGGTTCGTCGATCTGGTCGGGCACATCTGGCCGGCGATCCTGATCGCGGCCTGGGGGGGCATCGCCTATTCGATGCGGGTGATGCGCGGCAACCTGCTCGACGTGCTCAACGCGCAATATGTCGAGACCGCCCGCGCCAAGGGCCTGTCCCCGGCGCGAGTGATCTGGCGGCACGCGGTCCCCAACGCGCTCCACCCGCTGGTCGCCTACCAGGGCGTTGCCTTGCCCTACATGGTCACCGGCGAGATCGAGGTGGCGATCGTCTTCGGGCTCGCCACGGTCGGTCCGGCGATCGTCGGGGCCATGGCAGTGGGGGACGTTTTCGTCGCCGCGACCTTCATGCTGGTACTCGCGATCACGCTCATCCTCGGCAACATCCTCGCCGATCTCGGCCTTGCGCTGCTCGATCCGCGGATCCGGCTCGAAGGACGCAAGGCATGAGCGCGGCCGGTGGCGATAGCTATGGCAGGCTGGTCTGGCGGCGTTTCCGCCGCTCGCGGCTGGGGATGACCGGACTGGGCGCGCTCGTCCTGCTCGGCGTGATCCTGCTGGTCGGCCCGTTCCTGGCTCCGCTCGATCCCGATCGCCGCTTTGCCGCCTATCAGCCGCCCAGCCAGATCCGGCTGGACGGGCAGGGGCTCTACGCGATCAACGCCCGGCCGACAGGACAGCTCGATCCGGTAACCTACCAGCCGATTCTCAGCCGTGAAGGCGCCCCGCGCGAGCGCCTTGGCCTGCTCGTGCGCGTTGCGCCTTATCGCCTGCTCGGTCCACTGTGGATCGACTGCCGCCTGATCGCGCCGACCGCGCCGGGCGGGCGGGTGCACCTGATGGGAGCCGACCGGTTCGGACGCGACATCTTCTCCCGCGGGCTGGTCGCGGCGCGGGTGTCGATGCTGATCGCGCTCGCGGTGGGCACCCTGACCACGCTGGCGGGACTGCTCGTCGGCGCGACTTCGGGCTACCTGGGCGGCGCCACCGACCGCTGGATCCAGCGGGTGGTCGATTTCCTGCTCGCCTTCCCCCAGTTGCCGCTTTACCTCACGCTGGGTGCCTTGATCCCGGTCACCCTCTCCTCGGGATGGTTTGTCGCGATCCTTATCGCCACTCTGTCGGTGCTTGGCTGGGCCGGGCTCAGCCGCGAGATCCGCGGCAAGACCCTGACGCTGGCACGGATGGACTATGTGCGCGCCGCGATTGCGCTCGGCGCCGACGACTGGCGCATCATTGTACGCCACATCGCGCCCAACCTGATGTCGCACGTGCTGGTGCGCTTCACCCTGACCCTGCCAGCAATCGTGCTGCTCGAGAGCTTCCTCGGCTTCCTCGGCCTGGCGGTGAAACCGCCGATGATCTCGTGGGGGCTGATGCTGCAGGACGTCAGTGGCTATGCTGCGATCGGCTCTCATCCCTTCATCCTGTTTCCGGTGGCCTTCGTCTTTGTCGCCGTCTTTGCCTTCAACGCTGTCGGGGATGCGCTGCGCGATGCCGTCGACCCATACTGAGTCCGCGCCCCTGCTCAGCGCCCGTGATATCCGCGTGACCTTTCGGGTCGACGGCGGCTCGATCGAGGCGGTGCGCGGGGTCGATCTGGACATCCGCGCCGGCGAGATGCTGGCGCTGGTCGGCGAATCCGGTTCGGGCAAGTCGGTCACCGCCCGCGTGCTGATGGGCCTGCTCGGCCGCAATGCCCGGGTGTCGCCAGAAACCCGGGTCTGGCTCGACGGCAGGCCGCTGGCAATCGACGACGAGCGGCGGATGCGCACGGTCCGCGGCAGCGACATCGCAATGGTGTTCCAGGAGCCGATGAGCTCGCTCAATCCGATCTACCGGGTGGGCGACCAGATCGTCGAGGCGATCAAGGCCCATCGGCGCGTCGACCGGGCGGCCGCGCTGGCCCGGGCCGAGGATTTGCTCGGCCAGGTCCGCCTGCCCGATCCGGTCGCCATGCTCCGCCGCTATCCGCACGAGCTGTCGGGCGGGCAGCGCCAGCGCGTGATGATCGCCATGGCGCTCGCCAACAACCCCCGCCTGCTGATCGCCGACGAGCCGACCACCGCGCTCGACGTCAGCGTCCAGGCCGAAATCCTCAAGCTGATCCGCGCGCTGCAGGTCGAACAGGGCATTGCCGTGCTGCTGATCACCCACGACCTCACCGTAGTCCGCCACTACGCCGACCGGGTGGTGGTGATGCAGCGTGGCGCGCTGGTCGAGCAGGGGGAGACCGCCGCCCTGTTCGCCTCTCCGCAGCATCCTTACACCCGTCAGCTGCTCGCCGCCGAGCCGACCGGCTTCGCCGCGCCGGTCGAACCCGGGCCGCCAGTGCTCGAGGGTCGCGCCGTACGGATCACCTACCCCGGGCGGACCCGTGCCGTCCCGGTGGTGGCGGTGCACGGTGCCGACATTGTGGTCCGGCGCGGCGAGGCGGTGGGCATCGTGGGCGAGTCGGGATCGGGCAAGACCACACTCGCTCTGGCGCTGACCCGGCTGATCGAATCGACCGGCACGATCGAATTCGAGGGCGCGCCGATCGATGGGCTTGACCGACGCGGGATGCGCCCGCTGCGCCCACGCTTCCAGATCGTCCTGCAGGATCCCTTCGCTTCGCTCAATCCGCGGATGTCGGTGCGCGCTCTGGTCGAGGAAGGGCTGATCGTCCACCGCATCGGGGTCGGCACGGCCGACCGGCTCGCCCGGGTTCGCGCCGCCCTCGCAGCGGCCGGGCTACCCACCGACATCTTGAACCGGTTCCCGCACGAGTTTTCCGGCGGACAGCGGCAGCGCCTGTCGATCGCCCGCGCGATCGCGCTCGAGCCGGACATGCTGGTGCTCGACGAGCCAACTTCGGCGCTTGACCTCTCGGTCCAGGCACAGATCCTTGCGACGCTCAAGACCCTGCAGACGGAGCGCGGGCTCAGCTACCTGTTCATCTCGCACGATCTGCGGGTGGTCCGCGCGCTGTGTCAGCGGATCGTGGTGATGCGTCACGGCGAGATCGTCGAGGCTGGACCGACCCGCGAGGTGCTCGAGCGCCCCAGCCAGGACTACACCGCCCGACTGATCGCCGCCGCGTTCGAGATCCAGTAGCCGGCGTGCGACAATATCGCATGTTTTGGCGTCATCGACCGATTTTCCTCGCAGACCTTGCGCGCTAGGGTGCGACGATCGTTCCAGGGACCTCCGCCATGCTCGACAACAGCCACGATGCGCTCGATTTCTCGTTCGACCTCAACGGCTACCTCCTCTTGCGCAACGCAATCGAGCCCGAGCTGCTCGCCGAGCTGAACACTGCCTTCGACCGCTTTCCGGACCTTGCCAGCGGAGAGTGGTGGGGCAACGTCCAGCGGCTCGACACCGCCGGCCACGCCGGGGTCGAGCTGCAGAACATCGTCGAGGCCGGTGCGCCGTTCGAGGCGCTGATCGATCACTCCGCCTGGATCGCGCGCGTCGCCCGCTACTGCGGCGAGCAGGGCACCTACGTCGAGGGTCTGTTCATCGACGAGTGCTTCGCCTCGGTCCGGCGCACCGGCGGCTTCTTCCCGCTCCATTCGGGCGGGCAGGACGGCGTGGTGCGCAACCAGTTCCGCTATGTGAACGGGCAATTCCGCTGCGCCCAGGTCAACATTCTGCTGGCGCTAACCGACATCGGCCCCGGCGATGGTGCCACGCGGGTGCTGCCGGGCAGCCACAAAAGCAACATCGCTCACCCGATCTTCGCCCGCAGCTTCGACGAGCGGCGTGAGGAGGAGGACGAGGCTGTCGAGGGTGCGATCGAGGTCCATCTCCAGGCGGGGGACGCCCTGCTGTTCGTCGATGCGATCGCTCATGGTGCGGCCCGCCGGACGAACCCGGGCGACCGCCGGGTGGTGATTTACCGCTACGGTCCGAGCTGGGGCACGACACGGCACGGCTTCCGCTACAGCGACGAGCTGCTCGCCCGGCTGACCCCGGCCCGGCGACGCATCCTCCAGCCGATCCCCCCACGCATCCCCGGGGTTACCCGGGGCTACGGCGCCCTGGCCTGACTCCCGGGCTGTGGGCGGGTCTGCGGGCGAAACGCCAGCCGCACCGATCCTGGCGGGCGACCAGCGCCAGAGCACCGGCGCGGTATCGAGCGCGGTGCGCCCCGGCGGCACTGGCGACTGGCTGCTGGTCGCCACCTTGGACGGGGCAGGCATGGTGCGCGCCGGCGGATGCCGCCACGATCTGCTGCCGGGCGACCTGCTTCTGTTTCAGCCCCATGCGCCGCAGGACTACGGCCATCGCGACGTCGACGGCGAGTGGCGCAATGTCTGGGTCCATTTCCAGCCGCGTGCGGACTGGCTTCGGTGGCTGGCATGGCCTAACCTGGCCCCCGGTGTGATGCGCCTGCGCCGACCCGATCGGTTGACCCGGCTTCGCCCGCTGCTGCTCAGGCTCGCCCGCGCGCTCGACGGCGGGGCGCTCGGGCGGCTCGATGCAATGAACCGACTTGAGCGGGTTCTGATCGAGCTGGCGGACCCGGTCGCGCCGGAGCGGCTCGATCCCCGGCTGCTCCGGGTGACGGCGCATATCGCGGCCGATCCTGCCGCGCCGCTCGACGGGCCCACACTCGCCGCCGTCGCCGGTCTGTCCCGCTCGCGGCTGATCGCGCTGTTCCGCGCGCAACTAGGCGCGACCCCGCAGGACTACGTCGAACGGGTGCGCCTGCTCCACGCTGCCGGCTTGCTGCAGTCGACCCGCCTGCCGCTCGCCGAAGTCGCGCTGCGTTCGGGCTTCGCCAGCCCCTACTATCTGTCGGCCCGGTTTCGCCGGGCCTTCGGCACGGCTCCAGGCCACTACCGGCGGGCCGCGCGCCAGGCCGCGAGCTCCGCCGGGGGCGAGCCGGCTCTCCCGATCCGCAGAGCGGAGAGTTGACGGCGGGTGCCGGCCGATGGCGGGGCAGGCGCATGACCGTGCATGCCCTGACCGCCGCCGAACGCGATTCGGCGCTTCTTGAACTGACCGGTTCGACGCTGCGCGGCGACGGACTGGCCATCTGCTGCAGCCTGATCAGTTCCCGTGCATCCTCGCGGCGACGGCGGGCTTCGCCCAGGCCAACCTGCGTGTAGGCCCAAGTGGCCAGCAGCTTCTCACGCCCGCCGATACGATCCTTGAGCCGCCAGAGCTCCCCCCCCCCCGGCTGGCGTGATCAGCATGAACATGTCCCCGCCGTCCGCCAGCTTGATCGCCTTCGTGCCGGGTTTGGCATTGCGGACGAGTACATCGGTCAGAGCCCCGGATTTCTTGGCCTCTCCTGGCTCTCTAGCACCAATATACCTCCAAGCGTTGGGGTATCGAGTGGGCCATTTTGCATATACCCCCCAATCATACCCCCGGCAGAAGGTGGCTGGATGCGAACGCGGGTGAACGCTTGCGGCCTGATAACCTCTAAACACCTTGGATATTTGGGGCTTGTCTAGACGCCAACGGACAGTGGCGGACAAGAAAATGGAGCGGTGAAGGGAATCGCAAATTTTTCTATAAATATTTGATTTAAAAACTTTATTCTGCGATATTCGCCTTAACAAGGCCCCTAAAAGTGCCCCGAAAGGGTCCGAAAGCACCGGTTCGGCGGCCTTTTGGGGAATCGCGATATGGTCGATACCCCGAAAACTATGATCGCAATCATTTCAGAAACCGGCAGTGGATGCCAGCAAACTCAAGCGGAATTGACAAACCGTAAGAAGATCCTCGCGGCGCGATCAGCGCTGCCGTCTTGTAAGGGCGTGCAAGCGGAACAGCCCGCGCGAACCAGCTGTTTACATATGTAAGGGATCGCTCATATAAATGAGCCATGACGAATCGCACTCTCAAGACGACGACCCTTGGCCGTCCCGCCAACCCGGAAGCGCGGGCCCACCGCCGCGAGCAGATCCTGCGCGGGGCGCGGGCATGCTTTCTGCGCAAGGGGTTCCACGCCGCAACCACCGCAGAAATCAGCGCCGAGGCGGGGGTCAGCGTGGCCAATATCTACCAGTATTTTCCGGCCAAGGAGCACCTGATCCGCGCGCTGATCGAGGAAGACCTCACCAGCGATCTTGATCTGGTCGACATGGTCGAGATGTCCGGCAGCTTCCGCAAGGGGCTGGAAATGACCTCGCGGATCGTCATCGCCGATCCGCAAGTGGCGCAGGACAGCATGCTGCGGCTCGAAATTCTCGCCGAAGCCTCGCGCAATCCTGAGATTGCCGCGGTGGTCAAGGCGGCGGACGAGCGACTGGTGGCCGCGATGGGCAGTCTCATCGCGCGCTACCAGGCAAAGGGCGAACTTCATGCCGAGATCAAACCCGATGCTGCAGCACGCCTTATCATCTCGCTATATGACGGGCTGATTGGACGGGTCGCATTGGGCGAACAGTCTGGCGTTGAACTTCTGACAGCTGCAGACAAGTTCATTTCGCGAGCTTTGGAAGAAATCATTATTCCGTAATGTACCTCGTGTCAAAGCCGATATATCGCATCATCATTCGTTAAGCGGCGGATTGTAGTTCCATCCTGATTAATTCAGCGAGATGCTTCTCGAAGGCATCTCGCTTGATTTATGGAGAATTAGATGAGTAAGACCTCATTTATATTTATCGCAAGCGGTGCCGCGCTGCTCTCGGCCTGTTCCGATCATGCCGCCAAGCCGGCAGAGACTGCCGCGCGCTCCGTCCTCGTCAGCCGTGTCGGCGAAGGTGCCGAGGCAGGAGACCGCGTCATCGGAACCGTGCGTTCGGTGCGCATGGACGTGGTCTCGGCCGAGCAGGGCGGGCGTGTCGTCGCGCTGCTCGCCGATGTCGGCGATCGGGTCGTCGCCGGCCAGATACTGGCTCGGCTCGATCCATCGGCACAGGCCTTGCGGGCAGAGGCAGCGGATGCAGAGAAATCACGCGCGGCGGTAGTTGCCGCTGAACGGGGTCGCAATGCCGAGCGCGTCCGCCAGCTCGCCGCCGACGGCACGGCCTCGCCCGCCGATCTCGATGCGGCGCTGGCCGAGGCGAACAGTGCCCGAGCGGCCTTGCGCGCAGCGGAAGCACAGGCGCGCATCGCCCAGCGCGACCGCAGCCTCACCGTCCTGCGTGCACCCGCCAGCGGCGTGATCGCGGCACGGCCGGCACAGCTTTCCGCCGTGCTTGCGCCAGGTGCGCCGATGTTCGAAATCGAAAGCGGCGGCGAGCGGCGCATCAGCGCACCGCTCGCGGCGAGCGTGGCCGCCCGGGTCAAGCCCGGCCAGCAGGTGCACTTCCGTGCCGGGGAAACGACCAGCGAAGCGCGCCTGCTTGGCCTGAATGCCCGCGAAAGCGGGGCAGGCGGCCGCGAGGCCAATTTCGCCGTCATCTCTGGCAACCCGGCACCGGGCGCGGTGGTGGAACTTCTGCTTCCCGGTCGCAGCGGCATCGCCGGTACAAACGTCCCGCAGGCCGCCATTCTCGAAGCGCGCGACGGCAGCCGCAAGGTGCTTGTCGTGACGCGCGAGAACAAGCTGCGCGGGGTGCCCGTGCGCCTTGTCAGCCTCGCCGGGCCCAATGCGCTTGTCGAAGGACCGCTCAAGACCGGCGAAGTCGTTGTCGCCGCCGGCGGTGAGTTCCTTGCACCGGGCGAGGCCGTGCGCCCCGTCTTTGCCACCCGCTAAGCGCGCCCCCGCCCGCGCCCGCGAACCAGGATCCCTCCCATGTCGATCACCGCCGTCGCGCTCCGCCGGAGCCGCTTCACGATTGCTGCCGCCATTGCCTTGCTCCTCGCGGGGCTCATGGTGCTGCTCGATTTTCCTGCCACCGAGGAACCCTTCATCCAGGTCCGCACCGCAACAGTCGAGGCCTATCTTCCCGGCGCCACCAGCGAGCGTACCGAGCAGCTGGTCGCCAAGCCGATCGAGGAGCGCCTGCGCGAAGTCGCCGATGTCAAGAACATCGAGACCAATGTCCGGCCCGGCTCGGTGTTCATGACGGTGACCTTGCACGACGGCACCGCTGCAAGCCGACTGCCTGCAATCTGGCAGCGCGTGCGCGTCAAGATGGAGGAAGTCCGCGCACAATTGCCGACAAACATGGGGCCGATACTGATCAACGATGAGTTCGCCCGCGTTTCGGTGCGCAGCCTCGCGCTCAGCGGCGAGGGCTACAGCGCCGGACAGCTGCAGGACTGGGCCCGCACGGTGCGCGAGCGGCTGCAGACCGTCGATGGGGCCGAACGCGTCTCGCTCCATGGCGTGCGCGAGGAACGCGTGTTCGTCGATCTCGATCCGGCGCGGCTGGCGGCGGCAGGCCTCAGCTACGAAGCGGTCGCGGGCCAGCTCGCCGAGCGCAACATTGCCGCTGCAGCAGGCGAGATCGACACCGGCCGCCGCCTCCTCGCGCTCGAGCCGACCGGCGATGTGCCCAATGCCGCCGCGCTGGGCAGCGTGCCGATCGCGCTGGCCAATGGCACCACCATGCCGCTCGGCACACTGGCGCGCATCACGCAGGCGCCCATCGATCCGCCGCAGACCGCAGTCGTCGTCAACGGCGCGCCTGCGGTCGTGCTCGGGGTCTCGATGCGCAGCGGGCTCAACGTGCTCTCGTTCGCCCAGCGCCTCGATGCGCGCCTTGCCGAAGTGCGCCCCTCGCTCCCCGCCGGTATGACGCTGACCGACATCACCGACCAGGCCCACGTGGTCGAGAAGGACCTGATGAAGGTCGGCCAGACCTTCATCGAGACGGTCGTCGTTGTCATGCTCGTCGTCGTGGCCTTCCTCGGCTGGCGCGCGGGTCTGGTCACCGGGGTGATCGTGCCGATGACGGTGATGGGCACGCTCGTGATCATGCGTTTGCTCGGCATCGAGCTGCACATGGTCTCGATCGCGGCGGTGATCATCTCGCTAGGCCTGTTCGTCGACAATGGCATCGTCGTGGTCGAAGACTACCAGCGCCGCCTCGGCCTTGGCGAAACCCCTGCCGCCGCTGCCGAGGCCGCCGGCCGCACGATGACCGCGCCGCTGCTCACCTCCAGCCTCGCGATCATCTTCGCCTTCGCTCCCCTCGCCGCCGGCAGCAGCGATACCGCCGAATACATGCGCAGTCTCGCGATCGTGCTGGCCATCACGCTGCTGCTCTCGCTGTTCCTTGCGCTGACGATCATTCCGCTGATGTCGCAGTACTTTGCCGGTGCGCATGACGCCGAACACGAGGACAAGGGCTGGCTCGCCAAGGTCAAGCGCTGGTACGAAGGCAAGGTCGGCTTCATCGTGACCCGCCCGCGCGTGATCGTGGGCGCGATGGCCGGGCTGCTGGTGCTGTCGCTCGCGATCTTCGCGACGATCCCGCCGCAGCTCCTCGCCGCCTCGGCCCGCCCGCAACTGCAGATCCCGGCGGAACTGCCTGCCGGCGCCTCGACCCGCGCAAGCTACACGCTTGCGCTCGAGATGTCGCGCCTGCTGGCCGACCGCAAGCAGCTGCCCGAGCTCACCGGCAACGCGATCTACGTCAACGACGGCGGTCCGCGCTTCATCCTCGGCCTCAATCCGCCGCTGCCTGCGCCGCACCGCATCTATGCCGTCGTCAATCTCGACAAGCATGCGGATATCGAAGCCACGCGCGACAAGCTACGCCACTTGCTGGCGGCGCGCTTCCCCGAGGCGCGGATCGAGCCCAAGCGCTTCTCGCTCGGTGTGTCCGAAGCAGGCACGGCGGTGTTCCGCCTTGCCGGGCCGGATCGCGGCGAACTCGAACGCGGGGCAGCGCAATTGAAGCAGGCGCTCGCCAAGGTGCCCGGGATCACCGACATCCGCGACGACGCCGAAGGCCGCATTGCCCGCCTGGTCGTCGATATCGACCAGGGTCGTGCGCTGGCAGCCGGCGTGTCCTCGGCAGCGGTTGCCCGCTCGCTGGAAACGGCAACGGCCGGTACTCCGGTCAGCGTGCTGCGCGAAGGCGATGTGCTGGTGCCGGTCGTGCTGCGCGCCGGTGAGGACGACCGGCGCGCGCCCGAACGGCTCGCCGCGCTGCCGGTGTTCGGCGCCCAGGGCAGCGTGCCACTCGGCCAGATCGCAAAGGTGCGCCTTGCCAGCCAGGCCAGCGTGCTGGTGCGCCGCAACCAGAGCCCGGTGATCACTGTCACCGCGCGCCATCCGACCCTCTCGTCGCAGGAAATCGTCGATGCGGTCGCCCCTGCCGTCGAAGGCCTCAAGCTGGCGCCGGGGCACGAAGTTCAGCTCGGCGGCGAGATCGAGGAGAGCCGCACTTCAAACGCCAGCATCGAACTCTACTTCCCGGTCGCGCTCCTCGGCATGGCCGCGCTGTTCCTCTGGCAGTTTGGTTCGCTGCGCAAGACCACGATCATCATGGCTTCGATCCCCTTCGTGCTGATCGGTGCCTCGCTCGGCCTCAAGCTCAGCGGCGAGGCGATGAGCTTCACCGCAACGCTCGGGCTGCTCGCGCTCGCCGGGATCATCGTCAACAACGCGGTGCTTTTGATCGAGCGGATCCAGGAAGAGCGCGAGGCGGGCCTTGCCATCAACGATGCCGTCGCCACCGCCGCTGCGGTCCGCCTGCGCCCGATCGTGATGACCAAGCTCGCCTGCATCATGGGCCTCGTGCCGCTTTACCTCTTCGGCGGCGAGCTGTGGCAGCCGATGGGCGCCGCGATGATCGGCGGCCTCGCGCTCGGCACGCTCATAACCCTTGTCCTCATTCCGGCCCTCTACGCGCTGCTGTTCCGCGAACAGCAGGCCCCGGCCGCAGCCTGACGGAGACCTCCTGATGACGAAACCGCTTTTCCCCGCCATCGCGCTCGCCCTGCTGCTGGCCGGATGCGCAGGCGCACCGCCGCCCAAGCCGGTGCCGTCCGCGCCTGCCGCCGAGTGGAGTGCAGCTGACCCTGCGCTGACGGGCGCCGCGATGCGCTTTGACTGGTGGACCGCGTTCGGTTCGGCAGAGCTGGACCGGCTGGTCGGCGACGCGCTTGCCGCCAACCACGAGATTGCTGCAGCCTATGCCAATCTCAAGGCGGCTGGCGCCCTCGCGCGCGAAGCTCGCCAGCTCAGTCTGCCGCAAGGCGGGCTCAGCGGCGGCATCCAGCGCCTTCGCGAACCATCGGCCACACAGCCGCCGATCTTCCGCACCCCCGGCGCCTTCCCGGACATGACCATCGCCACCATCGGCAGCGAGCTTTCGTGGGAGACCGATTTTGTCGGCGCGCGCGGCAAGACGGCGCGCGCAGCGCTGGCCGATGCGCGCTCCGCTTTGTGGCAGCGCCGACAGGTCGAGGCGGCGGTCGCAGCGCAAGTCGTCCGCGCCTGGCTCGATCTGTCGCGCACCCGGCAGCTTGCATCGCTCACCGACGGCCGGATCGCAGTGCTCGACGAGATGATCGCGATGACCGCGCGCCGTGTGGCGAGCGGCGGCGGCACCGAGGCCGACCTTGCCGCGCTGCGCCAGACGCGCGAGCAGCTGGCCGGCGAGCAGCCTGCACTGGCAGCCTTGCAGCGCAGCGCGCTGCGACGGCTGGCGGTGCTCACCGCCCGCGATCCGGTGGCGTTCGTGGCGGAGGGAGCCAAGCTGGCTGCCGAGGCGCGTACGCCCGATGCGCTGGCGGCGGACGATCCGCGCACCCTGTTGCGCATGCGGCCCGATGTCCAGATTGCCGAAGCGCGCCTTGCCGCCGCGTTCGAGCGCGCCGGCGCTTCGCGCGCGGCGCTCTATCCCAGCCTGTCGCTGGGCGCGACCGGCGGGCTTGCCGCCACGCCGGCGGACTTCGGCTCGCCCGGCGCATTCCGCTTCGCCATCGGACCCGCGCTCAACTGGGGCATCTTCAATCTTGGCCGGGTCAAGGCCGGGATCGCCGCTGCCGATGCCACCAGCGAAGCCGCCGCCGCGCAGTGGCAGCAGACCCTGCTGGCCGCCGTCGAGGAAGCTGACGGCGCGATCGACAACTGGCTCGCCGCGCGCAAGGCCGCCGCCACCGCGCGCCGCGCCGAAGCAGCCGCGCAGGTCCTGCTCGAGGCCGCTCGGAGCCGCCAGCGCGCGGGCACCATACCGGCCTACGCCCTCGCACAGGCCGAAGCCGACCATCTTGCCGCCCGCACGGCGCAGGCCTCCGCCGAGGCGGCCGAGCGCGATGCCTGGGCCTTTGCCAACCTCGCGCTCGGCGCGGGCTGGCGCGACGAGGATAACCAGGCGCCGTCAGGCTGAGGCTGCGCCCGATCCCGCAACCGCGGTCGCCCGGACTTCGACGAGCAGGCCCGGGATCGCCAGCTGGCTCACGCCGATGGCGGTCCAGGCTGGGTAGCGGTCGGGGAAAAAGGCATCCTTTGTGGCCATGAAGGCCTCCATGTCCGAATGGAGATCGGTGTGGAAGGTGGTGAGTTCGACCACATCGGCCATCGTGGCCCCGGCCGCGGCAAGGATTGCCTGCAGCGACAGGAAGGCAAGACGGGCTTGTTCGGCCATGCCATCGGCCGGGTTCATCTCGGCATCAATGCCGACCTGCCCCGAGACCCAGATGGTGTCCCCCACCTTGTTGGCCTGCGCGAAGTGGAACGTCTCGTAGGCATATTCAGCTTGCGGAAGATTGATGATCTCACGGGGCGTGCTCATCGCGGGGTATCCTTTCTGGAACGGTCAGCGGCGGGCGGGGTCAAGGCTGGCAAGATAAGCGGCGATGGCCCGCCGCTCTGCGGGCGTGCGTGCAGAGGCCACCATCTTCATCATTCCGCTCGGCTCGTTGCGGGTGCCCTCGGCAAAGGCGTCGAGCTGGCGGGCGAGATAGTCCGCTCCCTGCCCCGCCAGGCGCGGGAAGGCTTGCATGCCGGTATAGGCCTCGCCGTGGCAGGCGGCGCAGCCACCGGCCTGCGCAAGCTTCCTGCCCTGGGTGAGCATCGCCTTCGGGCCGGGCGCATAGGGATTGGGGCGGGCCGGTTGCCGCGCGTAGTAGGCCGCCAGATCGGCAATCTCCGGTTCGCCGAGCTGCATTGCCAGGGGGCCCATATTGGGGTTCCGCCGCGCGCCGGATGCAAAGGCGCGCAGCTGCGTCTCGATATAGGCCGCAGGCAGGGCGGCAAGGTTGGGGTAGCGCGGATTGACCGATTGGCCCTTGTCGCCATGGCAGAAAGCGCAGCTGTCAACCTTGCTCGGCCAGGCCAGTTGCTCGCCGGCAGGCGGCGTGGACTGGCCCGTCTGCAGGCGCCCTTGCGCCATGGCGCCGTTGGCAAGCGCGAGCGCCGCAAGCGCGGGCAGGACAAGGCGGCGCATCAGGCGTCTCCCCGCATCGCAACAAGGCTGTTCAGCGCTTGGAGCGCGGCCTTGTGACCCGAACGGACCGCCCCATCCATATAGCCGGCCCAGATCTCGGCGGTCTCGGTGCCCGACCAGATCAGCCGACCGCATGGCGGATGCAGCGCGGGCCCGTGCCGGCTCCAGAAGCCCGGCGGGATCGCCGAGACGCAAGTGATTGTCCAGGGATCGTCCTGCCCCCAGTCGTGATCGTGAAAGCCGATCGGTTGCAGCGCTTCGGGCCCCAGCGCGTCGGCATAGATCTGCGTGTGGATGCGCTTCGCCGCTTCGGGTTCGAGCGGCATCGATCCGTTCTTGAGGAAGGCGTTGATGATTCCGATTTCGCCCCCTGCGGGCGAATTGTCATAGGCCCAGACGATCGGGCCGCCATCGGCGAAGATATGCCCGTTGAGGCCCTTCGCGCGCCAGAACGGGCGGGCATAGACCATCGCTGTCTTGCGGCCCGGCGAATGCGCGGGCCATGCGCGGTGGAGCGCGGCGCGCGCAGGCGGTAGCGGCGGGTCGAAGGCGATCTGGTTGGCGAGCGGCGGGCTCAGCGCCATGATCACCTGCCGCGCGCGGATCGCGCCGCGGTCTGTTTCGATGGTGACGACCGCGCTGTCCCATCCGCTGATCCGGCGCACCGGCGACGACAGCCGCACATGGGCCCCCAGCGCCTCGGCCATGCGGATCGAAAGCATCTGCGAGCCGCCTTCGATGCGGGTCTCCTGCGCGCTGCCCCTGATGCCATCGAGCCGGGTGAACTGGCTGTCGGCCGAGTTGATCATCGAGAGGTAGTGCAGCAGCCCCATGCGCGCCGGGGGCGTGCCGCCTGAAAGACTGATGCTGCTGTCCCAGCCCATGCGCTCCTCAGGCTTGATCGCCTTGCCAGCCAGCCAGTCGCCGAGCGACAGCCGGTCGAGTTCGGCCACCTTGGAAGAGGTCCACGGCGCGCCGCAAGGCACCTCGCGTGCCATGGCGCTGAGCTCCTGCTCGAGCGCCGGATCGGTGCCGAACGCGCCGTCAAGGTCGACCGCGACCTGCCCGCCGCCGGCGAGTACCACCGTCTTGCCCTTGTAGTAGGTCGGGAAGGTGCCGATGCCGAGCTGTCGGGCAAGATCTGCCACGGCGGTCTGTCCTGGGCCGATCCACTGGCCGCCGACCTCGCTGAAATGCCCGTTGCCGGCATCCCAATTGAGCGTGCGTCCTCCCACCCGGTCGCGCGCCTCGATCACGGCGAACGACCGGCAGCCCGCCGCTGCCAGATCCCGCGCGGCGGTGAGCCCGGCAAGGCCTGCGCCGATCACGGCGATGTCGAGCACCGCCGCATCCTCGGCGGCCGCTACCGGAACAGCGGGCAAGCCGGCCACCACGGCAGAGGCCCCCGCCAGCTTGAGCATGGCGCGACGGCCCAGTCTGCGCGTCTCCTGAACGTCCCCGGTCATGCGATCCTCCTCCCGCGAGCCGCCAACGGCTTCACCGCCACCATCGAGCCTGATAATCTTATAGTCAATTATAAAAATAGTTTGACTCCAAACATACTGAGGCGTCACTTTGGTGTGGGATCGCAGTACACTGGATCGAGGAAGATGGACGCAGCCACCCGTGACGATATGCCACTGGATGTCGTGATCATCGGCGCCGGGCTCTCTGGCATCGGCGCGGCGGCGCAGCTGCGGCAGAAGGCCCCGCGCAAGTCGCTGGCGGTGCTGGAAGCACGCAGTGCGATTGGCGGTACCTGGGACTTGTTCCGCTATCCCGGCGTGCGCTCCGACAGCGATATGCACACACTGGGCTATGCCTGCAAACCCTGGCCGCTCCGGCATTCGATCGCTTCGGGGGCCGAGATCCGACGCTATATCGAGGATGCAGCGCAGGAGTTCGGGATTGCGCCGCTGATCCGCTACAACCACCGCGTGCTGGCCGCCGATTGGGACAGCGGCGCGCAGGTCTGGCGCCTCTCCGTTTCCGTGGACGGCGGCGCGCCCGGGGAACTGCGTTGCCGCTTCCTCCATCTCTGTTCGGGTTATTACGATTACGGGCAAGGCTATACGCCCGAGCTGCCCGGGATCGGGCGTTTTCGCGGCACCGTGGTGCATCCGCAGCACTGGCCGGAAGAGCTGGATTACAACGGTAAGGCCGTCGTCATCATCGGCTCGGGCGCGACGGCGGTGACGCTTCTGCCCGCGATGGCGCAAAGCGCGGCTCGGGTAACCATGCTGCAGCGTTCACCCGGTTACGTGATCTCACGACCTACACGTGATGCCGTCTCCAGCCTCGTCCGCTTTCTTCTGCCGAAGGCGCTGGGCTACAGGATGCTGCGCTGGAAACACCTTCACGAACAGCGCTGGCTGTTCAGGACGGCGCGCAAGCATCCCGAGCGCGTGCGTCGCCAACTCATCCGCCGGGTCGCGGCAGCGCTGGGCAACGCAGACTATGCGCGCAAACACTTCGCGCCGCGCTACGATCCCTGGGACGAGCGGCTCTGTCTTGTTCCCGACAATGATCTGTTCAAGGCGATCCGCTCCGGCAAGGCTGGCGTTGAAACCGATCACATCGACCGCTTCGAGGAGAACGGCATTCGCCTGAAGTCGGGCAAGTTGCTTGTCGCCGACGTGGTGGTGACGGCCACCGGGCTCAATCTCAACTTTGCGGGCGGTCTGCCCCTTGCGCTCGATGGCAAGCCGGTGCGCCTTCCCGAACACGTCACCTATCGCAGCTGCATGATCGACGGCGTGCCCAACCTCGCCTTCGCGTTCGGCTACACCAATTCCTCGTTCACGCTGCGCACCGATCTCGTCGCCGACTTCGTAAGCCGTCTGCTGAACCACATGGACGCCACCGGGCGCAGGGTGGTGCGGCCTTTGGCCCCGCCGGACATGGCGCGCCGGCCATGGTTTGACGATTTCCTACCCGGTTACATCAAGCGCGCCATCGAGACCCTGCCGCAACAGGGCGATGCGCCGCTCTGGCGCAACAGCCAGGACTACGAAGCGGATCGGCGCCTCTTTGCCGAAGTGCCGCTGACCGACCCGTCACTCGCCTACGAATGAATTCGCGAGATCATGGAGAGAACCGAAGATGAGCAAGCTTGTCGCCGCCTATCCGTCCCAGCTCGTCGTTCGCCCGGGCGAGGACGTCGCTTTCCATGTCCATGCAGAGCAGCCGCTGACGTGCGTCGTCGATCTTGTGCGCGTGGTGCAGGGGGACCCGGCGCTGCCGCTCGATCTCCCACAGGTCGAGGCGCCGTTTGCCGGACAGCTGGATGTCGGACCCCAGCCGATCGCGGCGGGCTCGTTCGCCGAACTGGTCCCCGAGGCCCCGTCGGCATTGGCCGAGTGGAGCATCGCGCTCGCCCTGCAGCCGACTGTGCCGGGCTCGGGTGCCGAAGGGTTCCTCGCCCTGCTTGACGAAGGCGGCGAACCGGTTCTGCAACTTCTCCTCGATGAAGAGGGCAGGCCCATGGTGCAGGTCGAGATGCTGGGCGGCATGGCCGAGCTGGCGCTGCCGCTGCGCCTGCCGCACCACCGCTGGACCTTGCTGACGCTCTCCGGCCACACCGGCGGGCTGCGGCTCGGCGCACGGATTTTGAGCGAGGGGCCTGCCGACCATGCCGGGGAGGCAGAGCGCGCGGTGCTGGCTTCGCTCCCGCCCTTGCGCCTCGAACGCTTGCTCCTCGCGCGCGGGCACCGGAAGGGCCGGTCGTTCGACGGCAAGCTCGATGCGATCCGCATGCTTTCGCGCTGCGCGGATCGAGAGGCGCTGGAAGCGCTTGTGCTCGATCCTGCACCCTCAGATCCCGCGCTGGCCGCCGCGATCGACTTTGCCGAAGGCACCGGCTCGCCCGCCGTGCATAGCAGCACCGGGCCGCGCTGGTCCGGCGAGACGCACAACCTGCCCTCGCGCGGGGTCAAAGGCGTGCGGTGGGACGGGACCTGCCACGATTGGCGGCTGGCCCCGGCGCATTACGGCGCGGCACATTTCCGCTCGGACAATATCTACGACATGGGCTGGGCGCCAAGCTTTACGTGGACGGTCCCGGCAGACTTGCGCTCGGGCGCCTATGCCGCGCGGTTCACCGATCCCGATGGCGGGCGGGCCTATGCCACGGTCTTCGTCGAACCGGCGGGCGCATGCCACGACACCGTGTTCCTCGCCTCGACCGCGACCTACCTTGCCTATGCCAACGAGACCGTGTCGCTGCGGCTGACCGAAATGCTGTACGGCGTGCTGCCGCCAGTGCCGGACGAACTGGTGCCATTGCTGGCACACCCCGAATTCGGCACCTCGCTCTACGAGCACCACGCCGATGGTTCCGGCGTGCGCACCTCCTCATGGCTGCGCCCGCTGTTCAACCTGCGTCCCGAGACGCGGATGTGGTCGTTCAACGCCGACACCGCGATCACCTCCTGGCTCGAACAGGTCGCGCCGGGCTATGACACGGTCACCGATCATGGCCTTCACGCACGCGGCGTCGCGGCGCTGGAAGGTGCGCGCGTGGTCGTCACCGGTACGCACCCCGAATATGTCAGCGACGAGATCCTCGATGGGCTCGAGGCCTTTCTCGCGCGCGGCGGGCGGCTGATCTACATGGGCGGCAACGGGTTTTACTGGCGCACTGCGTTCTCTGCGCATTACCCCGCCGCGATCGAGATCCGCCGCGCCGAGGACGGGACCCGCGCATGGGTGGAGACGCCGGGCGAATATGTGCAGGAGTTCGATGGCCGGCTCGGCGGTCTGTGGCGGCGCTGCGGGCGACCGCCCAACCGGCTCGTCGGCGTGGGCTTTGCCGCGCAAGGCTTCCTGACCGGCGCCGCCTATCGCCGCCAGCCCGCCGCGGCCGATCCGCGCGCGGCGTTCATTGTGGAAGGGGTGACTGGCGATCTCATCGGCGCGCACGGCGCACGCGGTGGCGGTGCCGCTTCGGAGGAAATCGACCGCTGGGACCCGGCGCTCGGTTCGCCGCCGCATGCTCTCGTGCTGGCCTCGTCTGAAGGACACGGCCCGGACATGCTCAAGGTCAACGAGGAATTCAGCGCGACGATGCCCTACCTGCAGGACGCGGACGTGCGCGCAGACCTCACGTTCTTCGAGACACAGGGCGGCGGCGCGGTGTTCTCGACCGGCTCGATCGGATGGGCCGGCGCGCTCGCCACGGATGGTTTCGACAACGATGTCGCGCGCATTACCGGCAATGTCCTGGGGCGCTTCCGCGATCCGGCGCCGTTTGCATGGCCGCAAGGCGAGGGTTGAACTCCAGAATCTGCCGCCGATCTCAGTCGGCGGCAGAAGCACCTGCCAGCACCAGCGACACCTGGTCCTTCAGCGATTGCAGGGTCGCCGCAAGATCGGCGCTTTCGGTCGAGACCCAACCCGTGAACTCTGCTTCGACCAGATTGAAGATCGTCCGCGCTACGAGATCGGTGGCATAGGTCGCCGACAGCTTGCCATCGGCCTTGAGCCGCTCGATCTGGGCATTGAGCTGGACGATATAGGGCCGGTTGAGCTGCTCCATCTCGCTGCCGCTCAGCAGCACCGGCATCACATGCCGGAGCAGTGCACGGTCGTACTGCCGCGCATAAGCGAAGAACCCCTCGATTACCGCGAAGATGATCTTGACGCCCGATCCGCGCATCTTGCGCACCCGCGCATCGATCCGGGCGATTTCCTCTTCGGCTTCGAGCGTGAGCGCATGGACCAGCAGGTCCGACTTCTTGGCGAAGTAATTGTAGAGCGTGCCGACCGCTACATCTGCGGCATAGGCGATATCCTCGACGGAAGTTTCCTCGAAGCCGCGATGCCGGAACAAGGTCAGCGCCTCGGTCAGAATGCGCTGGCGAGTCGCGGCCTTCTTGCGTTCGCGCAGGCCGCGGGTGGGGGCGTCCATCTGGGTTCCTCAAAATCTGGTCAGGGAGAACGCCCTGCCACGTCAAAGTTGCCGTGCCGTGCACAGGCGCGCA
This sequence comes from Novosphingobium sp. AAP93, assembly GCF_001296055.1. Taxonomy (NCBI): domain Bacteria; kingdom Pseudomonadati; phylum Pseudomonadota; class Alphaproteobacteria; order Sphingomonadales; family Sphingomonadaceae; genus Novosphingobium; species Novosphingobium sp. AAP93. Next base: position 1,702 of record NZ_LJHZ01000011.1, on the reverse strand, counting down.
AGCCAAATCCTCCCTTATCGACCATAAAATTGGGATCGTAACAAAAATGGAGTCGACCTTGATGCGCCACACTGTCCGGTTTTCCGGGATTTACGCCTCCCAAAGTTTTGTGGCGCCGGGGCATTCGGCGGGTTGAAACATGAGGGACGCTAAAAATAGTATTGACTCATAAAAATAGGCAACTCATGTTTTGCTGTGGAAACGCCCGGCGGGCAGCGAGGCGTCGAACGAGGGGAAGACCATGCGCCATATTGCGAAGAGTGCCTTGCTGCTGGGGGCAGCCTTTGTTGCCGAGCCCTGCCTTGCGCAGGCGGCGGACCCAGTGCCAGAAGGTGAAATCGTCGTCACAGCCCAGAAACGCGAGCAGCGCCTGACCGATACGCCGCTGGCGATCAGCGCCTTTGGTGAAGACGCGCTCAAGGCGCGCGGCACGAATTCGATCTCCGACCTCGTTTCCAGCGCCCCGGGCCTCAGCGGCGCGCAAGTCTCGGGCACCCAGCCGCTGCTGACCATTCGCGGCATCGGCACCAACGACTTCTCGATCGGCGTCGATCCGGCACTCGGCATCTACGTCGACGAAGTCTACATCGGCCGCTCGGCGGGCGCGATCACCAACATTTTCGACGTCGACCGCGTCGAAGTGGTCAAGGGCCCGCAAGGTACGCTGTTCGGCCGCAACACCACGGCGGGCGCGATCAGCATCGTGCGCAACCAGCCCAAGGACCGGTTCGAGGCCCACGCCGATGCGGAATACGGCAGCTTCAACCTGTTCTCGGTCTCGGGCGTGGTCAACGCGCCGCTGACCGATACCGTCGCCGCCCGCGCCTCGCTCTATTACCGCAAGCGCGATGGCGACAATCGCCGTGTGCTCGGCGGACCTGCGGCCGAACGCATCGATTCGTTCTCGGGCCGCGCTGCTCTGCGCTACAAGGGCGCGAACCTGACCTACGACCTCAATGTCGATTATCAGCGCGACCGCAACGGCGGGCCGGCCTATCAGTCGTTCACCTTCAACGGCGACCGGCCTGCGCTCGGTTACTACGACACCGCCACCGATCTCGGGGACCGCGACAGCAAGGCCGACCGTGATGTTGTGCTGGTAAGCGGGCGCGGGACGCTTGATCTCGGAAGCCTCAGCCTCACATCGATCACCGCCTACCGGCACTACAAGGTCGATTATCTTGAAGACACTGACGGCGGGCCAACCACGATCCTCAACTTCGGCACCAAGGAGAAGCAGGACGCCTGGTCACAGGAACTGCGCCTGAACTACACCGGCGAAAAGGTCGACGCATTCCTCGGTGCCAGCATTTTCGAAGAGAAGCTCGATTCGCGCAGCGCTGCGATCTATGACGAGGAAGCGGTCTGCGGCGGCATCGCCCGCGCCAATGGCGCCGGCACCTTGCCTTGCGGCATCCTGCTGAATGCGCTGTCGGGCGGTCTGGTTCCGGTCGAATTCACCGGCCTGCCGCGCGTGCAGGAAGATGTTCTCGCCACCGGCAAGTTCTCGAGCTGGGGCATCTATGGCGATTTCACCTTCCGCCCTGTCAAGGGCCTCGAACTGATCCTCGGCGCGCGCTATTCCTCCGACCGCAAGCGCGTGACGATCGATGTGCCGGCCCCGGTCACATCGCTCGCGCCGATCGTGGCGGGCGCACCGAGCCTCTACGTGCAGTCCACGAGCGGCGTGCTTGCTCCGCCG
>NZ_LJHZ01000109.1:0-6153 GCF_001296055.1 Novosphingobium sp. AAP93 | reverse complement strand
TCGCGGTGTGGGTGGATGTGGCGGCGACCGAGGTTGCCGGTGCGAAGCCTGAAGGAACGTCGCGCTAGCCGGGGGTAACTTTGTCGACAGGCCCCACCACTAGCAAGCGAGACAACCGAACGCTGTGCCAGCGTGTCCGTTCTACCAAGGTCCTTGTAGAAGCGTGGCACGCAATCCGGCGAAATGCAGAAACCTCGCAGACCGCCTCAACCAAGGAGGAGGCGAAGAAGTTCGGACTGCATCTGCCATCGAATATCGACCGCCTCCAGCGGCGGCTGCTCAAGGGCTATGAGTTTTCAAAGGCGTATGGTGCGACCCCGGCCAAAGGCGCGGGAAAACCGGGGAAGCGACCGATTGTGATTGCGCCGCTGGAGGACCGCATTGTCCAACGCGCTATCCTGAACGTTCTTCAGGATGCCAAGGACATGCCTCGCGTCCAGCAGGTATTAGCCACGCCAACATCCATCGGCGGCATACGCGGGCGCGGTGTAGACGATGCGATACGCTTGTTCGACAAATGCTATGCGGACGGAGCCAAGTTCGTCGCTGGCTCTGACATCTCTGGATTCTTCACCAAAATCTCACGCCCGATGGTGATCGCCTTCATCCGGCAGGACACCGACGAGGAGCCATTTCTTGACCTTCTCGACCGGGCATTGACTGTTGAGCTTAGCAATGCTGCCTCGCTAAGCGATGAGGATCGAAAGCTGTTCCCCACGGGCACGGATGGAGTGGCGCAGGGCTGTCCGCTATCGGCCTTGGCCGGGAACATTGTGCTCGCCGAGTTCGATCAGAAGATGAACGCGCCCGGTCGAGGTGTCACCTGCATCCGCTACATCGACGACTTCATCTTGACAGCAGCCACCTCGGTGAAGGTTCGGAAGGCAATGGCAAGCGCAAAGGCCCACTTGGCAGGGCTTGGAATGGGGATATACGACCCCGCGACCGATCCGAAGAAGGCTTTCTGCGGGCCAATTGGAAAACCCCACATCTTCCTCGGTTACGAGATAGTCCCCGGCCAATACCGGCCATCCCCGACTGCCTGTGATGCCTTGCTTGGAAGGGTTGAAGTGCTGCTTCGCGATGGCAGAAGAACGATTGCGCGGGTGATTGCTGGCAAGTCAATCAAACCGAGTGACCGGTGTTTTGCGCAAACAATTGCTGCCGTTGACAATACGGTCAAAGGTTGGCGCGGCTCATATCGGGCTGCGCTCTGCAACAAAACTTTCGCGCGATTAGATCGCGAGATTGAACGCCGCATCCATGACTTCGAGACCTTTTTTCGAACACGCACAGTCAAGGTTGGTGCCGATGTGCGAAGGCGTGCAATGGGGATACACTTACTCGAAGCTGGCTGAACAGGCGATGAGCTTATGAGTTTAGAAAATACAGCTACATAGCCATATCTGCTAAAACGCATTGAATGAAACTATAGTGATGTACTTTGTTATCGTCTCACTCTGCAACTACGGCGGTAGGTGCTCAATCTAGTGCAAGCCAAGCGCCCGATGGCGCTGACCTCTATGCTGGAACATAGCCCCCGCGGAGTGTCGCGATAATCGGTGAAGATGAAATCTGATACGTCGGCCCGCACAACTCGGTCAGGTGCCGTGGGTCGTCGTACCCCTGATGCTGCCATGGATGGGCAAAGCTCCCGACGACGTGCAAGGGCCGAGCATCGAACTTAGGGCACCAGATGAACACGCCGTTTGGTAAGTTGGTGACCCCGACGCGGCGCCGGTGACGCATTTCGAAAAGGCGCGCATGGTGCAATCGTCGGTCGATCTCGCGCAGCGGTAACCAGTCGCGCAACTTCAGGCCGTGGCCGATCTTCCATGCCTCGATAAATGCGGCCAGCGCGTCGGGCCGACATTCTCCGCACGGACGATGCCCCGCCGCAAGCGCAACCGCTTCGTCGTGGAAGAAGAGCGGGTAATTCCTGCCGGGCTCGTCCATTGGCGCTCGCCATCCATCTCCGGTGTCGAGGAGGCAACTGATCCACCGCCGACTGCGCCACGGTCGGCCCAGGCTGCCATCTGGCGCGTGCAGATCGCCACGGTTCCCCATCAGTGTGCCTTTATGGTGCGTCGCCTCGATAGTGCCCCAAGGCGTCACCCTGTTTTGGCGGGGGCGCCGCACTGAATTGCAACCCGTTGCAAAAAGCGGGAGACCTTCTGTCCCGTCCATGTTCCTCCTCGTGCGGCTGGAATGCCGCGCTGCTCAAGTTCGGTGGCGATGGCTGCGAAGCTCTGCCCAGCGTCGCGCAGATGGGTAATTACCGGCGCGAGATCACGGGCGCGCTCGGCAGCGCGCTGCGAACGCACCTTGGCGCTTGCCAGAGCGCCCTTGGCGGCGACGGCGGGGAGATTGCCCCGGTTGCCACCCAGGACAACGCCGCGCGCTCGTGCGGCGCTCAGGGCGGCCTTGGTGCGTTCCGAAATCATTCTCGCCTCGTGCTCCGCGACGGCGGACAGAATGTGGATGGTGAGCCGGTTCGCTTCGGGAAAATCGGCAGCAACGAAATCAACGCCACTGTCGAGAATGTTCGACACGAAGGCCACGCTGCGCGCGAGGCGGTCCAGCTTGGCGATTATCAGGGTGGCATGGTGGACGCGGCACAGGGCAAAAGCCTCGGCCAGTTGCGGACGGTCTGCGTTGCGCCCGCTTTCGACTTCGACCAGTTCCGCGACCAATGTGTGTGGCCGCTGGCCTAGAAAATTGTGGACCGCTTCCCTCTGGGCGTCGAGACCGAGGCCGCTTCGGCCCTGACGGTCAGTGCTCACCCTGTAATAAGCTACGAAATGTGACCTATCCGAACACTTTGCCATGGCACTCAACAGCAACCAACGATGTTGCTATATCATAATGCCAGTGTGTTCGCCAGTTATATCACCGATTGAATCCCGATAATTAGAATATTTATAAAATAATCAAGCGTTTTTAAAAAAATTTATAGAAAATTATCATTATTTTTAAATTTTTATAAAAAGTTAAATTTTGTTTTTTCTATTTTTTAATATAGAAATTTCTTGAATTAATTCACGAATTTTTTCCCTATCGGCCCCCTTCCCTTGATAAAGATGGAACCAAAGCTCTCTCTTTAGTCTCATCGCCTCATGATCCAAACGAATTCTTTCTTGCTGAATTACTTGATCGCGCTCATCTGTCGGCTTTAATCCGCGAACTCGAGTTTGTTCGCATTTTTGGCAAGATTCGCGAACCTCGAAGTTGGCTTGATCTACACGAGTAATCACCCATTGATGAAATAAGCAGTTCCTTGGTAGGCGACCGCGTTTCGGAGAAGACCTATACCACCAAGGCATGGTAAGATCATAACAGGAATGGGTGAACTGCGATAGCGCCGCCGATAAGGAGCTAGCGCCCAGCAGGCTTCACAGGACAGTTCAGATTTGTCGCCTAATCTGCTCAGACCTACTTGCCAGAACGGGGAAGACAGGCAATCTGCTTTGGCCGCTCGTGAAAGCCGAGGGGTGGGGCGTGGAAACCTCTTTCAACGAAACTCGGTCACCAAATTTGGAGGCCGGGTGGCATGCGCGCATGTCCAGCCGGCTTGCCGGTAAAGGCGTATGCGCCTGCTCGTTGAACAGGTTTCCAACATCCGGCTTTGGCCGTCGCCCCGAGAGGACATAGGAGCGACGATGAAGCCGACCGGCGGCGTCGCGACAGTGTGGAGCGACGCCAGTGCCGACAGACATTCGACGATCTACCTACCGATTGACCGCCGCCGCGCTCGTGGGCGCCACGCTTATTGCGGCTGGCCCGGCGCTGGCCAAAAAGGAAGAACCCACACCCTATGTTTATGGGCCAGCGCCTGAATGGTCGCAGTTCACCGCGCTGGCGGAAGCGGCGATCCGCGCGCAATTGATTGATCCAGACAGCGCCAAATTCGAGTGGCCCAACGGCTACAAGCAGGGCTTCTTCAAACCCTTTTTCAGCCGACGGATCAACGGCTATGTCACCTGCGGGCTCGTAAACAGCCGCAACCGCATGGGCGGTTATGTCGGGCGGACCTACTTCGTCGTCGTCGAGGATAACGGCGCGGTCCTCTACTCCGAGATAGGCAAAGGCGACGGTGTCGACATGCTCAGCACGACTTGCGCGAGCGCCTCGCTACCGCCGGCACCCACGGCGGTTGCACCTTCAGCCCCGGCGCTAGGAGTTGAGGTTTTCGCTACCGCAGAGGGCGCTGCGATCAGCGCGGTGACGCCTGGCAGCCTCGGTGACGCAGCGGGTCTCAAGCCAGGCATGGTGGTGACCAAGGTCAACGGCATCGCGATCAAGGGCATGAGTGCTGATCTGCTGCGCCAGATGCTCGCTGGCATCGTGGGCAACGCCACGCTGGAACTGACCGGCGGCACCACGATCACGGTCGCCAAGCCATGACGCTGGTGCTGCTGGGCGATGCGCCGCAGGTCGTCCGCCGGGTGCCCCAGGGCGAGGCGCGATGCGAGGCGGTGTTGCGCGATCTGATCGCCGATCATCCCGCCTTGCTGCCGGTCCACGACATCGACCCCAGCTACGGCAAGGTCGTCACCGTCACCACCGAACTGTCGATCCCCAGCGTCGGCTTCGTCGATGTTCTGCTGATGGATGAGTTCGGGCGGCTGATCGTCGTGGAATGCAAGCTCTGGCGCAATCCGCAGGCGCGGCGGGAGGTGGTGGGGCAAATCCTCGACTATGCCCGCGAACTGAGCCGCTTCGCCTATGACGATCTGCAACGGCAGGTGTCCATCGCCACCAAGCGGACCGGCAACGTGCTCTATACGCTAGCGCGCGAGGCGGGGAGCAACCTGCCCGAAGCCGACTTCGTGGACCGGGTGACGCGCGATCTTGCGGCTGGCCGCTTCCTGCTGCTGGTGGTGGGCGACGGCATTGCCGAGGGCACAAGGCGCATCGGCGAGTATCTGCGCGATCAGCCCGGCCTCGCCTTCTCTTTCGCGCTGATCGAAATGGCCGAGTACCGGCACACCGATGCGGACGGGATAGCGCGCGCGATCATGCACCCGCGCGTGCTGGCGCAAACCGTACTGATCGAGCGGCATGTGATCCGCAGCGAGGTGCCGGGGCTGGTGATCGATGCCACCTCGACGATTGCGCCCGCTGGCGATGCGGTTGGGCACCGCGCGCCGTCCGAGGCAGGCACGGCATGGCGGGCGTTTGCCGACAAGCTCTTGGCCGAAATGCGCTTCGATGATCCCGGCCAACCGCCCGCGCGCAATGGCGGCATGGGCTGGGTGCGCGTACCGCTGCCGGGTGGGTTCTACGTCAATGTCTATCGCAGCGCCGCCGAGGGTGGCTTGGGCGCGCAAGTTCGCTTCCCCGGTGCAGAGGGCGAGGCCGTCGCCGCACTGCTGCGCGAGGATGCCGACGCGATAGCGGCGGAGTTCGCCTCCGCTGGCCTGTCAGCGCCCACATGGGTTGCGGGCGACGTGTGCACCCTCAGCCTTACGATGGCGTCAGCGCAGCCTTGGGATGGCGCGGCGGAGGAAGCGCAGCGCGCATGGATGGCCAAAGCGGCGAACCAGTTTGTCAACAGCCTCCGGCCCCGGCTGCAACGTCTGGGCTGATCCGCGCCATGCCACGGCAAAACCGTTGCGATCCCTTTGGCAACATCGTCGCACACCCGGCGCGCGGAATGCTGATGGGCAACCGGGGGTGCCTGCATGACGATGCGGGGCGGATCGTCCGCGCCAGCGACCGGGCGGCGTGGATCACTTGCCTACCGACTTGGCCGGGCATCCGCCGGTCGCTGATGGCTCCGCGCCATTACACCGAACTGTTCTTTCTGGACGAGGCGACCGCATTGGCGGCTGGGCATCGGCCTTGTGGTAGCTGCCGCCCAGAGGCACTGGCAGCATTCAAGCAGGCATGGGCGGTGGCGCATGGCCTGCCCTACCTGCCGCGTGTCGCCGAGATCGATAGCGCGTTACGGGGGAGCCAGTTGTGCGATGCCGGTAGGTTGGATGACTTGCCGGATGGCGCGATGATCGCTGCTAACGGCAACCCGCTATTACGTTGGTCCGGGCAATGGCTGGCATGGTCATTTGATGGCTACACGCCAGCCAAGGGCATGGAGTGAAGCGTCCCGGGTTTTCCGGAGGCTCCTATTTGTGAGAAGGAGCTGTGATGAGC